>NZ_JBMRCP010000043.1:0-35321 GCF_057350545.1 Pseudolysinimonas sp.
AACAATCCTCGAGGTCGAGAGAGCCGACGAGGAGGCGCGACACCCGACGGAACGGATTGGTAGAGGCGTGCAGATCGACAGCGACCGCGGACTCATTTACCTCGTGAAGCAGGTCGAGCTCGGCGTGCGGCGCCCCTTCCTCGAGCGCGTCGAGGAGCACGGCCTCAACTACGCGCAGTACACCGCGCTCACCGTCCTGCACCGCCTGCCCGGCATCACGTCGTCGGAGCTCGCCCGCCGATCCTTCGTGCGCGCCCAGACGATGGCCGAAGTCGTCGCGGCCCTCGTCGAGATGGGATTCGCCCGACGCGAGGCCGACCCCAGCCACGGGCGGCAGATCCTGCTCTACATCACGCCCGCAGGCGAGGAGAAGATCCTCGACGTCGCACCGCACGTGCGCGACGTCGAGGATCGGATGCTGTCCGGGATGACGCCCGAGCAGGTGGAGCAGTTCGCCGCGCTCCTGCGTCTGGCGCGCAACGCCCTCCGCGACTGAGGACGCGCGGCCCCGCTCAGTCCTGGCCGGGCAGCCGCGGGGTGCCGTGCGTGTGGAACGTCTCGATGGTCTTCATGCCCCAGGCCTGACCCTTCTTGCGCTCCTCCTCGGTCCACTCGATCGTCTTCCAGTCGGGCGCGAGCATGAGGCGGGCGCCGGCGTTGGCGAATTCGAGGCGGTTGCCGCCGGGCTCCCAGACGTAGAGGAAGAACGTCTGCTGGATGGCGTGCTTGTGCGGGCCGGACTCGATGTGGATGCCGTTCTCGAGGAAGATGTCGGCGGCTTTGAGGATGTCCTCGCGCGTGTCGGGGGCGAAGGCGATGTGGTGGAGGCGCCCGGTCGATCCGGTGTGGTCGGACGAGTAGACGATGTCGTACGACTTGTTGCCCATGTGGAACCACTGGGCGCCGATCTTGCCGGAGTCGAGGCGGATGAGCTCGGTGCACTCGAGGCCGAGCACCTCCGACATGAATTCGCCGTTCTCTTCGACGCTCGCGCCGAGGTAGTTGACGTGGTCGAGGCGCCGGGCGTTGACGCCGCGGCCCGGGAAGCGCGACGCCTGATTCTTGAGGGCGGGCTTGTCGTCGGTGGCTTCGTACCAGGTGGTGTCCCAGTAGATGCTCATCGGATGACCGTCGGGGTCGGTGAAGGTGTAGCTGCGTCCGACGCCCTCTTCGCCGTCGACCCACCCGGTGCCACGCCCGGAGGCTTCGACGGAGGCGACGACGCGGTCGAGTGCTTCGGGCGAGGCGGCACGCATCGAGACGTTGCCGACGCCGGACTGGTCGGCGCCGGTGAGTTTGAGCGTCCAGCGCTCGTAGGTGTCCCACGTGCGCAGGTACACGGAGTCGCCGGACCGGCCGACTTCGCGCATCGCGAGCAGCTCGGTGAAGAACCAGTACGACTCGTCGAACTTGTTGGTGAAGAGCTCGAGCCCTCCGAGGTGGGCGATGTCGCGCGGGCCGGGGGTGGTCATGGGTTCTCCTTGGGATAGACGGTGCCGTCGAACAGTTTGCGAGCGGTGCGGATCGAGGTCGAGGTGCCTTTCCACGTGCCGGCGACGTCGTAGACGCGCACCTTCGCGTCGAACGTCCCGCCGGGGTGCTCGAGCCGGGTGAGGTCGTCGTCCCCCTGGGCCGCGAGGTCGGCGGCGACGGTGCCCGGGATGCGGGCGGCGGCGGCGATGGAGGCGGCCATGAGCACACCGATCGAGGTGTGCACTCTCCGCGGGATGAAGCCGCGCGTGGTGAGGTCGCCGCCGCGACGGGGGGCGGAGAGCAGGAACATCTTCGGCACCGTCTGCTCGGCGACATCCCCGAGGCCCATGAGGGGTCCGGCGAGCAGTCGCACCTTCTCGATGTCGGCGGCGAGGGCGGTGTTCTCTTCGAGCTGCTCGGGGCTCTCGTCGCCGGCGAGGCCGAACTCGGCGGCGTCGAGCAGCACGACGGGCATCCCGTTGTCGACGAGGGTCGCGCGGTGGCCGCCGACGTCGTCGACGAGGGCGCCCGTCGGGAAGAGCTCCTTCGCGGTGGCCTCGTCGCCCATCTCGATCTCGATGGCCGCCGCGGTGCCGGGCACGCCGTCGATCTCGGTGTCGCCCGAGTACTGCGGCCTCCCGCCCGGGGTGGGGAAGGTCTCGAGGGCGAGGTCGCCCGTGTTGAGCAGGCGGATGCGCGCGGTCGTCGTGTCGCCGCCCGCCGGGAGGAGCCCCCGCTCGACGGCGAACGGTCCGACGGCGGCGAGCATGTTGCCGCAGGTCTGGGTGGTCGAGACGGTCGCGGTGTCGACGCCGACCTGGAGGAAGAGGTAGTCGAGGTCGACCCCGTCTTCGGCGGACGGCGAGACGATCGCGACCTTGCTGCGCAGTGGATGTCCTCCCCCGACACCGTCGATCTGCGTCGGGTCGGGGCTTCCCATGACGCCGAGCAGGATCCGATCCCGCTCGGCGATGTCGTCGGGCAGGTCGGACGCGAGGAAGAACGCCCCCTTCGACGTGCCGCCCCGCATGAGCATGCAGCGGATGCCGGTGTCCACGGTCTCAGTCCGCGTAGGGCTCGTAGGTGACGCCGAGGTCGGCGAGGACGCCGCGGAGCTTGTTCTGGTCCATGCTGACGGCGCCCTCGAGGTACGCGGCACGCGCGGCGGCCTCCTTGTCGGTGCGCGCCTGCGACGCGTCGATCGCGCGCGCGACGTCGAGCCGCGGCACGACCATGACGCCGTCGTCGTCGGCGATGACCGCGTCCCCCGGGTTCACGACGACGCCCCCGACGACGATGGGCACGTTCACGGCGCCCGGCGTCGCTTTGACGGTGCCCTGCGCGTTGACGGCAGCCGACCAGACGTGGAAGCCCATCGCGCGGAGGTCGACGGCATCCCGCACTCCACCCGTGGTGACGAGCCCGCGCACGCCGCGTCGCTGCAGCTGGGTGGCGAACAGTTCGCCGAACGAGCCGTCGAGCGAGGGCGAGTTGGTGGTGACGACGAGGATGTCGCCCGCCTGGCACTGCTCGATGGCGGCGTGGATCATGAGGTTGTCGCCGGGCCAGGACAGTACCGTGACGGCGGAGCCGGCGATGCGTGCACCCTGCTGGAGGGGCTGGAGCGAGGTGCCGACGAGTCCTGTGCGTCCGTAGGCCTCGTGCACCGTCGCGACCCCGTACTCCGCGAGCCGGTCGAGGTCGGCGACCGGGGTGCGCGGGGGGTCGGTGACGATGACGTTCCTCATGCCCGCGATTGTAGACAATTCTGGCTGCAATCCAAGGGTCGGGATCCCACCCAGTGGACATCCTGTACAACTACCTATGTCGGTAGGTAGTCTGTCCTCCAACGCGACGACGACGTCAGGAGAACGCGATGAACGCCCCTCAGAACCTCCAGCAGAAGATCGACGCGGCGGGTAACCCCGTCGACATGCTGCGCAACAACAAGCTCGGTGCCTACATCTACCCCGTGGTGCCCGCCGAGTTCACGAACTGGCGACGCGAGCAGCGCGCCTGGCGTGAGACGGCCGTGCTGTTCGACCAGTCGCACCACATGGACAACCTCTTCCTCAAGGGTCCCGGTGCGATCAAGCTCCTCAGCGACACGATGATCAACTCGCCGGAGAACTTCCCGGTCAACACGGCCAAGCAGCTCGTGCCCGTCGCCTCCAACGGCGGCGTCATCGGCGACGGCATCCTGTTCCGCGAATCCGACGACGAGTACACGTACGTCGGCCGCGCCCCGGTGTCGAACTGGCTGCTCTACCAGGCCGAGAAGGGCGGGTACGACGTCGAGATCGAGGTCGACCGCCGCTCCAACTCGCGGCCCTACGGCAACGCCGTGAGCCGCAAGCTCTGGCGCCTGCAGATCCAGGGTCCCGCCGCCTGGGACATCATCGAGAAGGTCAACGGCGGCCCCGTCGACAAGGTGAAGTTCTTCCACCTCGGGCACATGAACGTCGCCGGGCTCCAGATCCGCACGCTGCGCCACGGCATGGCCGGCGCGCCGGGCCTCGAGATCTACGGCCCGTACGCCGACGCCGAGAAGATCCGCACGACGATCCTCGAGGCGGGGGCGGAGTTCGGTCTCGAGCCGGTCGGCTCGCGCGCCTACTCGTCGAACACGCTCGAGTCGGGCTGGATCCCCTCGCCGCTCCCCGCGGTCTACTCCTCCGAGGAGGAGCGCGGATTCCGCGAGTGGACGGGCGTCGGCGAGTACGAGTCGATGAACGCCCTCGCCGGATCGTTCTACTCGGAGAACATCGAGGACTACTACACGACCCCGTGGGAGCTCGGCTACGGCTCGTTCGTGAAGTTCGACCACGACTTCATCGGTCGCGACGCGCTCGAGAAGATCGACCCGACGACGCAGCGCAAGAAGGTCACCCTCGCGTGGAACAGCGACGACGTGCGGGACAAGATCTTCGGCTCGTACTTCACGCCCGACGAGTCGGACGGTGCCATGTTCTTCGACCTGCCGAACGCGAACTACGGCTCGTCGAACTTCGACGCGATCGTGGATGCCGACGGCACGAACGTGGGCGTCTCGATGTTCACCGGCTACTCGGCGAACGAGCGTCGGGCGCTGTCGCTCGCGACCGTCGCGCCCGACGTCGAGGTCGGCACCGAGCTCACGCTCCTCTGGGGCGAGAACCCGAACTCGGAGAAGACGACCGTGCAGCCGCACCGGCAGGTCGAGATCCGCGTCGTCGTGTCGCCCGTCCCCTACGCGGAGACCGCGCGCACCGAGTACCAGGGCGGCTGGCGCACCGCCGCGAAGTAACCCGCTTCGCCCAGCGCGCGACGTGCCCATATTCGGGCACGTCGCGCGCTTCGTTCTGCAGAAACTGGCACGTCGGCGACCCGGACCCGAGAACGTCTACGAGATTGTCGACAATCGCGTAGCATCCCCGCATGAGGATCGCGGTGCTGGGGCTCGGCGAAGCCGGGGCGATCTACGCCCGGGGGCTCGCGGAGCGCGGTGCCGACGTCGTCGGGTTCGATCCCGTCGTCGACGAGGTGCCGGGCGTCGCCCGCGGCGGCAGCATCGACGACACCGTCGACGGGGCGGCGCTCGTGCTCAGCCTGGTCGGCGCACGCGCGGCCGACGAGGTGCTCGCCGCGGCACTGCCCGGGATGTCCGCCACCTCCGCCTTCGCCGACTTCAACACCGGAGCGCCCGCCCAGAAACGCGGGCTCGCCGAGCGCGCGGGAGCGGCCGGCGTCCCTTTTGCGGATGTCGCCGTCATGGCCCCGGTACCGCGAGCCGGCATCGCCACCGAGCTGCTCGCGAGCGGCGACGGTGCTCCGGCGGCGGCGGCGGCGCTCGCCGGGCTCGGGCTGCCCATCCGGGTCGTGGGGTCGGCATCGGGTGACGCCGCCGCGCTCAAGCTCGTGCGCAGTGTCTTCATGAAGGGGCTCGCCGGCCTCGTCTTCGAGAGTCTCGACGCGGCGGAGCGGGTCGGTGCGACCGCGGAGATGCGCGCACAGCTCGCGGCCGAGCTCGGACCCGACGGCGACGCCCTCGTTCAGCGACTGCTCGACGGCACGCGTCTGCACGCCGGACGCCGCGAGCACGAGATGCTCGACACCCGCGCGTTCCTCCAGGAGATCGGCACGCCGCCGCGGATGACCGACGGCACGATCGCGTGGCTGCGCGCGTTGCAGGGCGAGGATTCCTAGGATGGCGGCGTGACCTCGACGGCGACGCGCACCGACCTGACGAGAGTGCTGCGCGACGCGATCGTCTCCGGAGAGTACGCGCCGAACCAGCGCCTCATCGAGGCCGACCTCTCCGCGACCTACAACGCGAGCCGCGCGGCCGTGCGCACGGCGCTCCTCGAGCTCGGCGCGGAGGGACTCGTCGACCGCCTGCCCAACCGCGGATCACGTGTGCGCGCCATCCCTCTCGCGGAGGCGATCGAGATCCTCGAGGTGCGCATGAACCTCGAAGGGCTGTGCGCCGCGAAAGCCGCCGAGAACATCACCGAGAGCGAGATCGCCGAGTTCCGGAAGCTGCGCAGCGACATCCTCACGGCCTCCGAGTCGGACCTCTTCGAGTACTCGCGCCTCAACCAGCAGCTCGACCGCCGCATCCGCGAGCTCGCGCAGCACCCGACGGCGGTCGCGATCCTGGAACGTCTGCGCGCCCAGGGTGTGCGTCACCAGTTCCGGCTCGCGTTCTACCCCGGCCGCGCCGCCGTGTCGGCCCCGGAGCACGCGGCGATCATCGACGCGATCATCGCTCGCGATGCCGCCCGCGCCGAGGCGGAGACTCGGGCACATCTGCAGAGTGTCGTCGACGCCCTCCGGATGATCGGCTGAGCCTCAGCGCAGCCCGAGACGGCGCAGGTGGTCGTTCGCGAACCGTCCCTCGGGGTCGAGTCGCTCGAACACCGCGCGCGCATCCCCGAGCCGCGGGACGCGAGCCCGGACGTCGTCGGCTCCGATCGTGTGCCACTTGCCCCAGTGCGGGCGCGCCTCGAACGGGGCGAGAACCGCCTCGATCCTCGGCAGCAGCGCCCGCACCTCCGCGGGACGCTTGCGCCAGGTGAAGTGGATCGCGAGCGTGTCGCGCTCGAATGCGCCGCTCAGCCACAGGTCGTCGGCGGAGGCCGTGCGCAGCTCGCTCACGACGAGGTGCGGGGTGATCTCGGCGGCGAGGGCGCGCACGGCGGTGAGCGCCGGCACGGCATCGGAGCGGGCGACGAAGTATTCGGACTGGATCTCGTCGCCGAAGCTCGGGGTCGAGTCGAGCCGGAAGTGCGGCAGCTGCTCGCACCACGCACCCGGCACGCCGTTCTGGGGCGTGAGGTTCTCGGTCGACCCGGCGAGCGGTACGACGGGGGTCGTGAGCTGCTCGAACCCGTCGAGCGGCTGCCGCTGCGGGTCGATCATCGACTTACGCCAGACGTCCCCGGCGACGTCGCCCTCCCACGTCGTGAAGACGCTCACGCTGTAGGCCGAGCCGGTGACCGCCGCCGGATCGGCGAGCAGCTCGTCCCACGTGAGTCCCTGCGCGACCGTCTGCCGCACGAGGTAGCTCGGCTCGATCGCGAGGGTGATGCGCGTGACGATCCCGAACGCGCCGAGTCCGACGACGAGCGCCGGGAAGTCGGCATCCCCCCGCTCGACGCGTGCGAGTTCGCCTGACGCGTCGACGTACTCGAGCGCACGCACCGCCGTCGCGAGGCCGCCGTTGCGGTCACCCGAGCCGTGCGTGCCGGTCGCCGTCGCACCCCCGATCGAGATGTGCGGCAGCGAGCCCAGGTTGTGCAACGCCCAGCCGCGTTCCTCGAGCCACAGGGCGAGCACGCCGTACCGTGTGCCGGCTCCGACGGTCACCTCGCGACGGGCTTCGTCGAGCACGGGATCGGCCGGGATGCCGGTGACGGTCACGAGGGTGCCCGTCGTATCGGCGAGGTCGTGGAACGAGTGCCGGGTGCCGAGCGCCCGCACCGGTCCGCCCGCGCGCACGACGTGCCGCACGGCATCCACGGTGTCCGCCTCGACCAGGGCGGGGGCGGTGAAGACGTGGGTGCCCGACCAGGTGGCCCCCGCGCTCACGGCGCGTCGACCGTCGGACGCGCGGGACGGCGCGCGTTCGAGGCGTACACGTCGACGTACTCCTGGCCGCTGAGCTTGCGGATCTCGTGCATGATCTCGTCGGTGATCGAGCGCAGCACGAAGCGGTCCTCGACCAGCCCGGCGTAGCGCGAGAAGTCGAGCGGCTCGCCGAACGTCACGATGATGCGCACCCCGAACCTCGGGAACTTCGAGCCCCGCGGCATGATCGCGCGGCTTCCCGAGATCGAGGTGGGGATGACGGGCACGGGGTTGTCGAGCAGCAGTCGGGCGATGCCGGTGCGGCCCCGGTGCAGGCGGCCATCGGGGCTACGGGTGCCCTCGGGGTAGATACCGAGCAGCCGGCCCTCACGCAGCACATCGACTCCGCCGCCGAGCGCCGACACCGACGCCGAGCCGCCGCCGCGATCGATCTCGAGCTGCTTCATCGCGCCCATGAAGCTGCGCCGAACCCACGCCCCGAAGCCTTTGCCGGCGAACCACTGCTCCTTCACGAGGAACGACACGTGGCGTCGGAGCGCGCCGGGCACGAACGCCGAATCGAGGATGGCGAGGTGGTTGCTCGCGATGATCGCGGCACCGTGCTTCGGGATGTTGTGGTGCCCGTGCACCTCGTAGCGGAAGAGCACCCTGAGGAGGGGAACCACGAGGAGGTTCTTCGCGAGCCAGTAACGCACGACGACCTGCCTACCACGTTCACGCTAGGCTGAGCGACGCACGCCGTGATCCGGCCCTTCTTCTCTCCGTCGCCTCGTCATTCGAGTGCCCCACCCGGTGCTCGACCCGCCACCCGATGCGCGCCCCTCTCCTGCAGGATGCTGCCCACGATGACGCCCGACGATCTGACCACCGCTGCGCTCGAGTACCACGAGTTCCCCCGCCCCGGAAAACTGAGCGTCGAGCTCACCAAGAAGACTGAGGATGCGCGCGACCTCGCGCTCGCCTACTCCCCCGGCGTCGCCGCGCCGGTGCGCGCGATCGCCGCGGATCCGGCCGACGCCTACCGCTTCACCGGCAAGGGCAACCTCGTCGCGGTGATCAGCAACGGCACCGCGATCCTGGGACTCGGAGACCTCGGCGGCCTCGCCTCGAAGCCCGTGATGGAGGGCAAAGGCGTGCTGTTCCGCCATTTCGCCGGCATCGACGTGTTCGACATCGAGGTCGACACGCGCGACGTCGACCGGTTCGTCGACGTCGTCGCCGCGATCGCCCCGACCTTCGGCGGCATCAACCTCGAAGACATCGCGGCCCCGCAGTGCTTCGAGATCGAGCGGCAGCTGATCGAGCGCTGCGATATCCCGGTCTTCCACGACGACCAGCACGGCACCGCGGTCATCGCGGCCGCGGCGCTGCTGAACGCGCTCGAGATCCAGGAGAAGTCGTTCGGCGACGTGCGGATCGTGTGCGCGGGAGCGGGAGCCGCGGGCATCGCCACGTTCCGCCTGCTGCACGCCCTCGGCGCGCCGGCGGCCAACCTCGTGCTCGTCGACTCGACCGGCGTCGTGCACACGGGCCGCACCGACCTCAACGGGTACAAGCGCGAGTTCGTGCGCGAGACCGCGGCCCGCACCCTCGCCGACGCGCTCGACGGCGCCGACGTCTTCCTCGGCGTCTCCGGTCCGGGCGTGCTGACGCCCGAGATGCTGCTGTCGATGGCCGACCGGCCGATCGTGTTCGCGATGGCGAACCCCGACCCGGAGATCCTCCCCGAGGTCGCGAAGGCGACGCGCTCCGACGTCATCGTCGCGACCGGCCGCAGCGACTACCCGAACCAGGTCAACAACGTGCTCGGCTTCCCGTTCATCTTCCGCGGTGCGCTCGACGTGCGCGCGTCGGTGATCAACGAGGCGATGAAAATCGCGGCCGTGCACGCCCTGCGCGACCTCGCCCGCGAACCCGTTCCGGCATCCGTCGAGGCGGCCTACGACGGCACCCATTTCGAGTTCGGCACGGAGTACATCATCCCGAAGCCCCTCGACCCGCGACTGCTCGGCGCGGTGTCGTCGGCCGTCGCCCGCGCCGCGATCGACTCGGGTGTCGCGACCAGGCCGTATCCGGCGAACTACCCGCTCGGCTCGCTCGACGACGTCGCGTACGGGGTCTAGCCGAGCACGGGTGCCACGGCGCGCTCCTCGACGGAGCGGTACGCGGCGAGGATGATGCCGAGCACCTGGATGCCTTCCTCCTCGGTGTGGATCGGGCGCGCCCCCGTGCGGAGGCACTCGGCGAAGTGCCCGACCTCGGCGGCGAACTCGTGCACGGCCTCGAAGTCGAAGGTCGAGGTTTGGCGCTCGCCGCGGATCCTCACGGTGAGCGAGGTGCCGTCGCTCGTGAGCGACCCCTTCTCACCGACGACCGAGAACCGCTCGGTGCCCGGCGCGGGCTGGTAGGCCCAGCTCGTCGTCAGGCTGCCCAGCACGCCGTTGTCGAAGCGCACGAGCACCTGCGCGGAGTCCTCGCCCTCCATGAACGCGAGGCGGTGCCGGCTGAGCATCGCGGAGACCTCGACCGGGGCGCCGCCCGCGAGGTGCAGCAAGAGGTAGGTCGGGTGATAGCCCGTGTCGATGAGCTCGCCGCCGCCGCTCGTCGCGGCGTGCGCGCGCCACCCCATGTTCTCGGGGTTGAAGTCGTTGTAGAACGAGTCGGTCGTGCGCACCTCGTAGATCTGGCCGAGCACGCCGCTGTCGATCGTCGCGCGGGCCGCGGCGACCGCCGGCAGGAAGAGCTGGTTGTGGGCGCACATCACGGTGACGCCGTGGGCGCGCACAGCGGCGCGGATGTCGGCGGCCTCCGCCTGCGTGAGGCACAGCGGCTTCTCGCACAGCACGTGCTTGCCGGCCTCGGCCGCGGCGACGATCGCGTCGCGGTGCAGGTGGTGCGGCAGGCAGATGTCGACGGCGTCGAGGTGCGCGTCGGCGAGCATGTCGGTGTACGACGCGTAGATCGCGGCCTCGGTGCCCGCGGCGCGACGCTCGGCGTTCTCGGCGACCGGGTCGGCCACCGCGGCGAAGGTGACGGTGTCGGGGTTGCGCAGGAAGCCGGCGACGTGGGCTCCGGCGATGCCGCCGGCGCCGATGAGGCCGATGCGGACGCGGTCGAGGGTGGGCGCGGCGGTGTTCACGGGATGCTCCAAGAGGGTCAGGCGGTGGCGGCGGAGTTCGCGCGCTCGACGACTCGGGTGAGTTCGATCGCGGCGGCGGAGTTGGCGGGGGTCGCGGCGCCCGTGGGCATCGCGGCGACCCAGGTGTCGAACGGGCTCGGCTGGGCGGCGTCGAGGGGCACCTCGGTCCAGTCGTCGCCGAGGGCGCCGCCCTTGCCGATCAGCGCCTCACGGCCGAAGCCGTAGAGCAGGCTGCCCGCGGTGCCGCGCACCTCGACGGCGAAGGCGCCGGGCGTCGTCACGAAGCTCGCCTCGGCCACCCCGATCGCGCCGCTCGCGTACGACATCGTCACGACCGCGTTGTCCTCGACCGCGTGATCGGTCATCCGCGTGTAGGCGGCCCGCACGTCGTCGGGTCGGGCGCCGAGCAGGTCCTGCACGAGGTAGACGGGATGGCAGCCGAGGTCGGCTAGCGCGCCGCCCAGGGCCGCCGCGGGGTCGGCGAAACGCTCGGGGAGCCACCCGCCGACCCAGCCGTCGTGGGCCATCCGCACGCGCGCGTAGGTGAGGTCGCCGAGGGCCCCGTCGGCGACGAGGCGCCTGATGGTCACGGCGACGGGTTCGGCGAGCCGTGGCAGCGAGACGACGAGGGCGCGCTCGAGCCGTGCCGCGAGTTCGACGAGCTCTTCGGCGTCCGCGGTCGACCCCGCGAGCAGCTTCTCGGTGAAGACGTGCCTCCCGGCCTCGAGCGCGGCCCGGATCACCTCGGGGTGCTCGGACGTCGCGGTCGTCACGGTGACGCCGTCGACGTCGGACCGCGCGAGCAGCTCGTCGAGGTCGGCGACGAACTCGACCCCGAGCCGCGCCGCTCCCTCGCGACCTCGGTCGGCATCCGGCTCCCACGCCGCCACGAGGCGCGTTCCCGGATGCTCGGTGGCGAGCCGCGCGTAGTCGTCGGCGTGCACGTGCCAGAAGCCGAGGACGGCGATCCCGAGGGGTGCGGGGTCGGCGGACGTGTCGGTGGGCCACTCCGATGTGGCATCGTTCCCAGTCATCCCGTCGAGCCTACCCACTGCTCCCCCGCGACCGCACCCTCTCGCCCGCACACGTTCGGCGGAGCAGGATGGGCGGATGGCGAAGGCGACGTCCCCCGCGGTCGAGCTCGAGGTCGGCGAGCACACGGTACGCATCAGCAACCCCGACCGCGTGTACTTCCCGGCGCGCGGCGAGACGAAGCTCGACCTCGTCGAGTACTACCTCTCGGTCGGTGACGGCATCGTGAACGCCCTGCGCGAGCGGCCGACGATGCTGCATCGGTTCCCGGAGGGCGTCACGGGCGAGAACGTGCACCAGAAGCGCATCCCGCACGGCGCCCCGCCGTGGATGGAGACCGTGCGCGTGTTCTTCCCGCGCTACTCCCGCACGGCCGACGAGGTGTGTGTGACGCAGCTCGCGCAGGTGATCTGGGCGGTGCAGATGTCGACCGTCGAGTTCCACCCGTGGAACAGCCGACGAGCGGATGTCGAGAAGCCCGACGAGTGGCGCATCGACCTCGACCCCGGCGACGCGTGCACGTTCGACACCGTGCAGCGCGTCGCCCACGTCGCCCACGAGGTGCTGGATGAGCTGGGCGCGACGGGCTTCCCGAAGACGTCGGGCGGCAAGGGGCTGCACGTCTACGTGCGGGTGAAGCCCGACCACGGCTTCGACGACGTGCGTCGCGCGGCCCTCGCCTTCGCACGCGAGGTGGAGCGCCGGGCGCCCGGCGACGTGACGACGACGTGGTGGCGCAAAGACCGCGATCCGGCCGCCGTCTTCGTCGACTACAACCAGAACGCGCGCGACCACACGATCGCCGCCGCGTACTCGGTGCGCGGGAACCCCGAGGCGACCGTGTCGACGCCGATCCGCTGGGACGAGATCGACGACGTCTCGCCGCGTGACTTCACCATCGCGACGGTGCCCGCGCGCTACGCGGAACTGGGCGACTTGCACGCCGGCATCGACGACGCGGTGTTCGACCTCGCGCCGCTGCTCGGGTGGGCGGACCGCGACGAGCGCGACGGCGCCGACGCCCCCGTCGATCCCGACGAGCACGACTGACGGTTTCGCGTCGCGACGCGGCGAGAAGTCGACGGCGGATGTCGGCGGTCAGGAGCAGAATGGGCCGGTGACGCGACGCGGCCTGATCCTGTTCGTCGCGCTGGGAATCGCGTGGGGCATCCCGTATCTGTTCATCAAGATCGCGGTGGACGAGCTCGAGCCGGCGATGGTCGTGCTGGCCCGTGCCGGGCTCGCCGCGGTGCTGCTGCTGCCCCTCGCCCTGTTCCGGCGCGAGATCCTGCCCGTGCTGCGTCGGTGGAAGCCGATGCTCGCGTACACGATCGTCGAGATCGTCGTGCCGTGGTTCTTCCTCAACTCGGCCGAGCAGCGGCTGCCCTCGTCGACGGCGGGCCTGCTCATCTCGGCGGTGCCGCTCGCGGGTGTCGGGGTCGCGATCCTGCTCGGGCGTGCGGTGAAGTTCGCCTGGTACAACTGGGTCGGCATCGCGGTCGGGATGGCCGGGGTCGCCGCGCTCGTCGGTCTCGACGTCGCCGGGTCCGACCTCATCGCGGTCGCCCAGGTGGCGGTGGTCGTCGTCGGCTACGCGCTCGGACCGGCGATCCTCGCCAAGTGGGTGCCCGAGCTGCCCGGCATCGGCGTGGTCGCCGTCTCGCTCGGGGCGGCGGCGGTCGTCTACATCCCGGTCGTCGCGTTCACGGGAGGATTCCCGACCGCCTGGCCCAGCACCGAGGTGATCGTCGCGATCGTCGTGCTCGCGGTCGTCTGCTCGGCGCTCGCCTTCGTGCTCATGATCGCGCTCGTCGGTGAGATCGGCCCCGTGCGGATGTCGGCGATCACCTACGTGAATCCTGCGGTGGCGATCCTCGCCGGTGCGATCTTCCTGCACGAGCCGGTGACAGCCGGCACGATCGTCGGCTTCGTGCTCGTGCTCTCGGGGTCGTACCTCGTCACGCGGCATCGACGCGACCCCGTCGCCCCCGCGGGACCGGAGGAGGCCGCCGCGGACCTCGAGGCGGTCAGTCTTCCCGCGACGCCGCCCACCGCAGAGCCTCCACCACGGCGCTGACCGCACGGCGCCGGCTCGATCCCGTGCGCATCGCCACGACGATCCGCCGGTCGGCGAGCTCGGCGACCGGCCGAGCGACGACTCCCGCCGCACCCGCGACGGCGAGCGCGGGGAGCACGCCCACCGAGCCCGTGCTCGCGACATGGGTGAGCAGCACGCCGTAACTCGAGAACCTGCCGGCGACCCGCGGCTCGAACCCGGCGAGCCGACAGGCCCGGGGCACGAGCTCGCCGAGGTAGGTGCCCGCGTGGTCGAGCGCCCAGCGCTCGGCGGCGAGGTCCGTGAGCGAGACCCGGGCGGCGGATGACAGCGGGTGCCCGTCGGGAAGCACCGCGAGCAGCGGGTCGGTCGCGAGCGGGAGGACGGAGATGGTCGGGGCGAGCAGGGTGCCGTCGCCCTCGTCGACCGTGACGACGACGTCGAGGCGACCCTGCAGCAGCGCCGTCGTCGCCTCGCGCGGCTCGATCTCGACCAGCTCGACCTCGAGGCGCGGACTCCCGAGCGCGAGCCGGCGCACGTGAGGGATCAGGAGCGACGAGAGGGAGCTCGCGAAGCCGCCGACCCGCACCCGCCCTGCGGGCCCCGTCGCCAGGTCGGATACTTCGGCATCGACCGCGTCGGCATGATCGAGCAGACTCCGCGCGCGGTCGGCGAGCAGCTCGCCCGCCGCGGTGAGCGTCATCCGGCGCCCGACGCGTTCGAACAGCACGGCCCCCGTCTCGGTCTCGAGGAGGGCGAGTTGCTGCGACACCGCGGAGGCGCTCAGGACGAGTTCGGCCGCGGTCGCCCGCACGGTCCCCACTCGGGCGAAGACGTCGAGGAGGCGCAGCCGCCCGAGGTTGAGCACCACGCGCCTCCTGTTCGCGATCTCCGCACAGCGTAGCCGGATTATCGCGATGGACGCGCACAGCGTCTCCTCCTACCGTCGAGGCATGACCGACGACTTCTGGGCCGACACCGACGCCCACGTGCTGCGCTACGGCGCCACCTTCGTGCCCGAGATCCTCGAGCGCGCCGAAGGCAGCTTCGTGTACACCGAGAGCGGGAAGAAGATCCTCGACTTCACGTCGGGCCAGATGAGCTCGATCCTCGGGCACTCCCACCCCGACATCGTCGCGACCGTGCAACGGCAGGTCGCCCGGCTCGATCACCTCTACAGCGGGATGCTCTCCCGACCCGTCGTCGACCTCTCCCGCCGACTCGCGGCGTCACTCCCCGATCCGCTCGAGAAGGTGCTGCTGCTCACGACCGGCGCCGAGTCGAACGAGGCCGCCATCCGCCTCGCGAAGCTCGTGACCGGCAGGCACGAGATCGTGTCGTTCGCGCGGTCGTGGCACGGGATGACGCACGCGGCCGCCGCGGCGACCTACGTCGCGGGGCGCAAGGGCTACGGCCCCACCGCGCCGGGCAACCTCGTGATCCCGACACCCGACTCCTATCGTCCCGACTTCGTCGACGCCGACGGCCGCTTCGACTGGAGGAAACAGCTCGACGTCGCGTTCGCCCTCGTCGACGCGCAGTCGACCGGCTCGCTCGCGGCCTGCCTCGTCGAGCCGATCCTCAGCTCGGGGGGCATCATCGAGCCGCCCCTCGGCTACCTCGCCGCACTCAAGCAGAAGTGCGAGGAGCGCGGCATGCTGCTCATCCTCGACGAGGCGCAGACCGGCCTGTGCCGCACCGGTCAGTGGTATGCGTTCGAGCGCGACGGCATCGTGCCCGACATCCTCACCCTCTCGAAGACCCTCGGCGCGGGGCTCCCGCTCGCGGCCGTCGTGACGTCGGCGGCGATCGAGCAGGAGGCGTACGACCTCGGCTTCCTGTTCTTCACGACGCACGTCTCCGATCCGCTCGTCGCCGCCGTCGGCAACACCGTGCTGGATGTGCTCGAGCGCGACTCCCTCGACGTGCGGGCCGCCGAGCTCGGCGCCGTCCTCCGCCGCGGCCTGCTCGAGTTGCAGGACCGGCATCCCGTGGTCGGCGATGTGCGCGGCCGCGGGCTGCTGCAGGGCATCGAGCTCGTGCTCGACCGGGAGACGAAGCAGAGCTCCGACGAACTGGGGCACGCGATCACACGGCGCTGCCTCGAACTCGGCCTGCACATGAACATCGTGCAGCTCCCCGGATCGGGCGGCACCTTCCGCATCGCGCCCGCGCTCACGAGCACCGAGGAGGAGCTCGCCCTCGGCGTGGAGATCCTCGATCAGGCGATCACCGAGGCCACGGCGTCGCTGCGGGCGGCCTAGCCCGGCTCGGGTCAGCCCCGCGCGGCATCCCACCACTCGAGCACGCGGGTCGCGTAGAAGGTGACCCACGGCGACGGCTCGCCCTCGGGCACGTCGACCTCGAAGTGCATGCGCCCGGGATACCGGTTGTCTTGCAGGAACCGGCCGTCGGGCTGGCGCTTGCTGCGCAGGATCTCGACCGCCTCCTCGAGGCGCGGGTCGGGCGCCGTGCCGTCGTGCAGCGCCGCGCGCCGGAAGTGGTCGGTCGCCCGCAGCACGTTGTGGTGGTGCCGGAACGGATAGGCCGCCGCGCGCACACCCTTCACGAGCTCGTCGCCGCTCGTGAGCTTGCGCAGCAGGTGCCGTTCGAGCAGGTACTCCTCACCCGTGCGGCGTGCCTCGCGCACGCTCGTGTCGCCCGTGCGGCGCTCGTAGTCGAGCAGGCCGCGCACCGCGTTGAGGGTGGAATGCGCCGACGAGCGGGTCGAGCCCGACCCCTCCTCGGCCTCGCAGTTCCAGCCACCCTCCTCCTGCCGGTGTTCGACGAACCACTGCGCGAGCGTCGACATGTCGACCCCGAGCCAGGCGCCGTTGCCGAGCGTGAAGGCGTTGATGCAGACATCCACCTCACCGCCCCAGTAGGGCAGGTCGTCGTATTCCCACGTCGAGTTCGCGGCCAGTCTCTCGGCGGTGTCGCCCATCGCGTCGGCGGGCATCCCCCACTCGCGCAGCGAGTTGAGGCTCCACGTCGTCGCCGTCCACGGCTGCCCCGGCTCGTCTTTCTCGGGGCTGTCGAAGAACCCCGCCGGGAAGTAGGCGCCGCCCTCCCACTGCCCGTCGTCGCCCTGCAGCGCGAGCAGCCGCGCCCCGAATCCCTCGGCCGCGACCCGTTCGCGCGTCGCCTGCCACACTTCGGGCGGCGCGCCCGCGAGATCGCGCTCGACCTGCCAGCGCAGCGCGGGGTCGGAGTCGAGCAGCCAGTCGAGAACCTGCGGATCGGTCGCCATGCCCGCACGATACCCATCCCCTCCGACGCTGTTTGCCCGATTCGGGTTCCGGTGTGCCCGACGCGCACAGCACGAATCGGGCAGATAAGCGCCGCACTTCTTCAGCGCCGCTTCAGCGCGCATCCAGGAGACTGGGCGGATGCGCGTGCTCGTGGTCGACGACGAGGAACGTCTCGCCGCCGCCCTCCGCCGCGGGCTCGAGGCCGAGGGCATCGCGGTCGACGTCGCGCACACCGGCACCGACGGGTTGTGGCTCGCCCGCGAGAACGACTACGACGTGCTCGTGCTCGACATCATGATGCCCGGGATGTCGGGCTACGCCGTCTGCCGCACGCTGCGCGACGAGGGCGACACGACGCCGATCCTCATGCTCACGGCGAAGGACGGCGACTGGGACCAGATCGAGGCGCTCGACACGGGCGCCGACGACTACCTCACGAAACCGTTCTCCTATCCCCTGCTGCTCGCGCGGCTGCGCGCGCTCGTGCGTCGAGGCGAGGCGTCTCGCGAGCGACCGGTCGTGCTCGAGGCCGGCGACCTGCGGGTCGACCCCGCCTCCCGCCGGGTCACCCGCGGCGACACCGACATCCCGCTGACCGCCCGCGAGTTCGCCGTGCTCGAGTACCTCGCGCGCCGCAAGGGCGAGGCGGTGCCGAAGTCCGACATCCTCGGCAACGTCTGGGACTTCGACTTCGACGGCGACCCGAACATCGTCGAGGTGTACATCCGCCACCTGCGCAACAAGGTCGACCGTCCGTTCGGACGCGCCGCGATCGAGACACTGCGCGGCGCCGGTTACCGGTTGGATGCCGCGGGTGGCTGAGCGGGGACGGCGGGGCCTCAGCGTGCGGCTGCGCACGACGGTCGCCGCGACGCTCGTGATCGCGCTCGCCCTCGCGATCGGCTCGGTGCTGCTCGTGCGGCTCATGGAGGACGCGCTCGTCGCGGGTGTCGCCGAGACCGCCGAACGGGATGCCGAGGCCACGGCGTCGCTGCTCGAGGCGTCGGGAGCGACCCGACTGCCTGAGATCGACGACGCGCTGCAGCAGCTCTACGTCGACGACACCCTCGTCGCGACCTCGGACGACGCCGACCGCCTCACCCTCCCGCACGTCGTCCGGCCGACGCGCGCGCTCATCGACGGCGCCGAGCACGTACTCGTCACGCGCGCGACGACGATCGCCGGCGACGACTACGACCTGCGGCTCGCCCTCCCCCTCGACGACGCGCTCCGTGCCTCGGCGACGGTGTCCGGCATCCTGCTCGCGGCGGTGCCCGTGCTGCTCGTGGTCGTCGCGCTGCTCACCTGGCTGGTCGTCGGTCGAGCGCTGCGGCCCGTGGACACGATCCGTCGCGAGGTCGACGCGATCGGTCCCGCCGAACTCGATCGCCGCGTGGCCGAGCCGCCGACCGACGACGAGGTCGGGCAACTCGCGCGCACGATGAACAGGATGCTCGCGCGGCTCGACGGGGCGGCGCGAGCTCAGCGCCGGGTCGTCACCGACGCCTCGCACGAGCTGCGGTCTCCCCTCGCCTCGATCCGCCAGCACGCCGAGGTCGCGCGCGCGCATCCCGACCGTCTCGGCGACGGTGAGCTCGCCGACGTCGTGCTCGCCGAGGGTGCGCGCCTGCAGGACCTGGTCGAGCAGTTGCTGTTGCTCACGCGACTCGACGAGGGCGCGCTCGCACTCGCCCGCCGCCCCGTCGACCTCGACGACCTCGTGCTGGCCGACGCCCGACGCCTCCGGGACGCGGGAGCCGTCACGGTCGACACCTCGGGCGTGACGGCCGCGCGCTACGAGGGTGACGAGCGGATGCTGGCGCGCCTCACCCGCAACCTCGCCGACAACGCGGCGCGGCACGCGACCTCGCGCGTCGCCTTCGCCGTACGGGCGCACGGGGGCCGCGTCGAGCTGACCGTCGACGACGACGGTGCGGGCATCCCCGCCGAGGAACGTGAGCGGGTGTTCGAGCGGTTCGTGCGACTCGACGAGGGGCGGGCGCGGGATGCCGGCGGCAGCGGTCTCGGGCTCGCGATCGTCGCCGAGATCGCCCGCGCCCACGGCGGGTCGGTGCACGTCGCGGAGTCGCCCCTCGGCGGCGCCCGCTTCGTCGTCGACCTGCCCTCGGTGGTCGGGTAGCGCCGCAGGCGTGTGTCGAGACCTGAACGCGTCTTCAGAATGCTTCAGGCCCGCTTCAGCACCCGCCCACGACAGTAGGACCCATGAGCGACACCACTCCCCTCGAGCCCACCCCGACCACTCCCGACACCCCGCGCCGTCGTGGCGTGCTGCGGCCGATCCTGATCGGCGTCGGCTCCGGCGCCGCGATCCTCGCGCTCGGCATCGGCGGCTTCGCGATCGCCGACGAGTTGAACGACGACGACCGCGTCGTGATCACGTCGGGGTCGACCACGATCCCGCTCGGCGATGACGACGACTCGGCGAGCCCGCGCCCGTCGTCATCCGACGACTCGGCCGGCCCCAGCCCCGCGTCGTCCGACGATCACGGCGACCGCAACGTGAGCGAGGAGGACTACGCGCGCGTGAGCGCCGCGGCCCTCGACGCGGTCGGCGGCGGCACCGTCACCGAGCTGAAGCGCGACGACGACGCGGGTGTCGCCTGGGAGGTCGAGATCCGGCTCGACAACGGCGACGACGCGGAGGTCGAACTCGCCGACGACCTCTCGGTCGTGCGCATCGACCTCGATCGTCACGACGACTGATCCCGCGCTGTCGCCCGCTTCCGGGCACACCGAAGAGGCCGCTCGTCTGAGCGGCCTCTTCGCGTCGCCGATTGGACAAGCGCGCCGGGGTGCGACATAAGCTTAGGCTCACCTAAGCACGCTCGTGCACAGCATCCCGGAAGGAACCCGTCCTTGAGACTCCTGCGTCCGCTCAGCCTCGCCGTCGCGGCGACCGTCGTCGTGACCCTCGCCGCCTGCTCCACGGGAGCCCCCGGTGCGGGAGGCGACGTCGAGGTCCCGCCCGCCGAAGACGGAGCGTTCCCGGTCACGATCGAGCACGCGTACGGCGAGACGACGATCACCGAGCAGCCTCTGCGCATCGCGAGCGTCGCCTGGGCGAACCACGAGGTGCCCCTCGCCCTCGGCATCGTGCCGGTCATCCAGGAGGAGGTCACCTGGGGCGACGACGACGGCGACGGCATCCTGCCGTGGGTCGAGGAGAAGCTCGACGAGCTCGGCGCCGACGCCCCGCTGCTCTACGACCCCACCGACGGCATCGACTTCGAGGCCATCAACGACGCGGCGCCCGACATCATCCTCGCGTCCTACTCCGGCCTGACCGAAGAGGAGTACGACACCCTCTCGAAGATCGCGCCCACGATCGCGTTCCCCGAGGTCGCGTGGGCCACCCCGATCGAGGACGTCATCACGATGAACGCGACCGCGATCGGTTTCCCCGCGGCGGGTGCCGCGCTCGTCGACCAGGCGCACGCCGACATCGACGCAGCACTCGAGGCGACGCCCGCGCTCGACGGGGCCACGATCCTCTTCTCCTACATCGATCCGGCCGACTTCAGCCAGATCGGCTTCTACACGACGCACGACACGCGCCCGGGCTTCATCGCGAGCATCGGGCTGCCCATGCCGACCGTCGTCGAGGAGGAATCCGCGGTCACCGACGCGTTCTACGTGACCGTGAGCGCCGAGGAGGCCGACCGCTTCGCCGACGTCGACGTGTTCGTCACCTACGGCGACGACGCAGAGGCCTTCATCGCGCAGCTGCAGGCCGACCCGCTGCTCTCCCAGATCCCCGCGATCGCCGAGGGCCGCGTCGTCGTCCTGCCGAACTCGACCCCGCTCGCCGCGTCGGCGAACCCGTCGGCGCTCTCCATCGGCTGGGGCATCGGCGACTACCTCGCCCTGCTCGGGGCTCCGCTGGCCGGGTGACGATCCCCGTCCGCGCCGTGACAGCACCGGATGCCGCCCTGCGGCGTCCGGTGCTCGTCCGCGTGGCCTGGCTTCTCGCCGGGTCCGGTGTTCTGGCGCTGCTCGTGGTGGCATCCGTCGCCTTCGGCAACCGCGTGGTCTCGTTCGACGAGGTGGTCGCCGGGCTGCTCGGCGGCACCGACGGCGTCGGCGAGGCGGCCGTCGTCGCGCGCCTGCCCCGCACGGTGCTCGCGATCCTGGTCGGCGCCGCGCTCGCACTGGCGGGCACGGCGTTCCAGGCGGTGACCCGCAATCCGCTCGCCGACCCCGGCATCCTCGGCGTCACGAGCGGGGCCTCGCTCGCGGTCGTCGTCGGCATCGCGTTCCTCGGGGTCACCGATCCGTACGCCACGATCGCCCTCGCGACCGTCGGTGCGGCGGGTGCCTCGGTGTTCGTCTACGCGATCGGCTCGCTCGGCCGTGGCGGTGCGACCCCGCTCAAGCTCGCGCTCGCCGGCGCGGCCACGACGGCGGCGCTCATGTCGCTCGTGAGCGCCATCCTGTTGCCCCGCGTCGACCTCCTCGCGACGTTCCGGTTCTGGCAGATCGGCGGGGTCGGCGGCGCCGTCTGGGAGCGCATCGGCATCGTCGCGCCGGTGCTCGCCGTCGGCGCGATCATCGTGCTCGCCACGGCGCGCGGGATGAACTCGCTCGCGCTCGGCGACGACCTCGCGGCCGGGCTCGGCGAGAACGTCGGTCGCACGCGGATCGTCGCGGCGCTCGGCGCCGTCGTGCTCTGCGGTGCGGCGACGGCGATCGCCGGCCCCATCGGATTCGTGGGGCTCGTCGTCCCCCACCTCTGCCGGCTGCTCGTCGGCACCGACCACCGCTGGCTGCTGCCGTTCTCGGCGCTCACCGGGGCGGGCCTGCTCGTGGCCGCCGACACGATCGGCCGCGTCGTCGCGCGTCCCTCCGAGATCGAGGTCGGCATCGTGACGGCCCTCGTCGGCGCCCCGTTCTTCATCGCGATCGTGCGCCGGCAGAAGGTGCGCGAACTGTGAGCGCCCTCGGCACGACGGTCGACACCGTGCTCACCGGACGCCGTCGGCGTGTCCGCACCCGCACCGTCGTCATCGCCGCGCTCGCAGTCGCCCTCGCCACCGTCTTCGTCGTCTCGCTCGTCGTCGGCAACACCTTCTACGGCCTCGACCAGGTGGCCCGCGTCATCCTCGGCGAGCGCGTGCCCGGTGCCTCCTTCGCGGTCGGCGAGCTGCGGCTCCCGCGCTCCCTCACCGGCGTCTTCGCGGGCTTCGCGTTCGGACTCGCCGGCGCGGCCTTCCAGACGATGCTGCGCAACCCGCTCGCCTCCCCCGACATCATCGGCATCAGTTGGGGGGCGAGCGCGGCCGCGGTGGTCGGGATCGTGTTCCTCGGCCTCGGCGACACGGCCGTGTCGGCCTTCGCACTCGGGGGCGCCCTCGTGACGGCGCTCGCGATCTACCTGCTCGCGAACCGCCGCGGGTTCGCGGGTGCCCGCCTCATCCTCATCGGGATCGGAATCGCGGCGGTCATGCAGAGCGTCGTCTCCTACGTGCTGTCACGCGCATCCAACTGGGAGCTCCAGACGGCGATGCAGTGGCTCGCGGGCAGCCTCAACGGTGCCACCTGGGACAGCGTGCGACCGCTCGTGATCGCGAGCCTCGTGCTCATCCCGCTCGTCCTGCTGAGCGGGCGCGGGCTCGCGGCGCTGCGGCTCGGCGACGACACCGCCGCGGCGCTCGGGGTGCGGGTCACGTCGACGCGGGTGACCCTCATCGTCGCCGCCGTCGCCCTGCTCGCGTTCGCCACCGCCGCCGCCGGGCCGATCGCGTTCGTGGCCTTCATGTCCGGCCCGATCGCCGCGCGGCTCGTCGGTACCGGCGGCTCACTGCTCGTGCCCGCGGGACTCGTCGGGGCGCTGCTCGTGCTCGGCGCCGACCTCGTCGGGCAGTTCGCCTTCGGCGCGCGCTACCCGGTCGGCGTCATCACGGGCGCGCTCGGCGCCCCGTTCCTCATCTACCTGCTCGCCCGCACCGCCCGCTCCGGAGGTTCGATATGACCACGACGCACCAGCTCACCGCCGAGGCGGTGACCCTCGCCTACGGCGACCGTCTCGTGGTCGAGGAGCTCTCCCTCACCCTCGCTCCCGGCAGGATCACCGCGATCGTCGGTGCGAACGGCTGCGGCAAGTCGACCCTCCTCCGCGCCCTCGCGCGCCTCATCCGTCCGCGCGCAGGGCAGATCGTGCTCGACGGCGCCCCCGTCGCGTCGCGTCCGACGAAGGAGATCGCCCGCACCCTCGGACTCCTCCCGCAGAGTCCCGTGGCTCCGGAGGGCATCGCCGTCGCCGATCTCGTCGGCCGTGGGCGGCATCCGCACCAGAAGCTGCTCGCGCGCTGGACCGCGCACGACTACGAAGCCGTCGCGGAGGCCCTCGTGGCGACCGGCATCGCCGACCTGGCCGACCGCTCGGTCGACGAACTCAGCGGCGGGCAGCGTCAGCGTGTCTGGATCGCGATGGCGCTCGCGCAGGAGACCGACATCCTGCTGCTCGACGAGCCGACGACGTTCCTCGACGTCGCGCACCAGGTGGAGGTGCTCGACCTGCTCACCGATCTCAACCGCTCGCGCGGCACCACGATCGTCATGGTGCTGCACGACCTCAACATGGCCTCCCGGTACGCCGACGAGCTCGTCGCCGTCCGCGATGGCCACGTGCACGCCCTCGGCTCCCCCGCCGACGTCGTCACCCCCGACCTGGTGCGGGATGTCTTCGGCCTCGAGTGCTCCGTCATCCCCGACCCCCTCACGGGCAAGCCGCTCGTGCTCCCCGCAGGAAGGCATCATGTCCGCTGAGCTCCAGACCTCCTCCCCCTTCGTCGTCGCGCGTGCGCGGGTCGACGCCGTCGAACGGGTGTCGCCGACGTTCGCCCGCATCACCTTCGGCGGCGCGGCTCTCGACGACTTCGGCACCCCCGGCGCCGTGCTCGATCAGCGGATCAAGCTCATCTTTCCGGCCGCCTCGGGTCTGCCGGTCTTCCCCGAGGGCGACTGGTACGCCGCGTGGCTCGCGATCCCCGAGGAGGAGCGCGGCACGATGCGCACCTACTCGATCCGCGACATCTCGGTCGTCGACGGTCGCACGAGCGTCGTGATCGACTTCGTGCTGCACCTCGCGCCCGGGCTCACCGGACCCGCCGCCCTCTGGGCCTCGGCGGCGAAGGTCGGAGACGAGTTGCTGCTCATCGGTCCCCGCCGCGGCCGCACGGGCGGGGGCGGGATCGAGTTCGCTCCGGGCGACGCGCGGAGGGTCCTGCTCGCCGGCGACGAGACGGCGGCCCCCGCGATCGCCCGCATCCTCGAAGACGTCTCGCGCGACACCCTGGGTACGGCGTTCCTCGAGGTGCCCGCGGCGGAGGACATCCTGCCGATCGCCGCCCCACCGGGGTTCGACGTGCGCTGGCTCGTGCGCGGCGCGCAGGCGCACGGCGAGGTGCTCATCCCCGCGGTGCTCGAGCACCTCGGCGACGACGTCGCGGGCGTCGTCGGCGGCGTCGAGATCCGGGATGTCGACACCGACGACCTGCTCTGGGAGACCCCGCGGTTCTCGGGTCTCGGCGAGCCGGTGGATGCCGATGCCGCCCCGCACTCCGACCGGTACTTCTGGATCGCGGGAGAGTCGGGCGTCGTCACGACGCTGCGCCGTCACCTCGTGAAGGACCTCGGAATCGACCGCTCGCAGGTCGCGTTCATGGGCTACTGGCGCAAGGGCGTCGCGATGCGGGGTTGAGCCCCGACGGCTGCGACGAAGACCCCGACAGCGTGCGACAACGTCAATGGTGGAGATGGGGGGAATTGAACCCCCGTCCATCGCTGAGGACCTGCGCCTTCTCCGGGCGCATTCCATGAAGACGTTCTACTCGGCTCCGACCTTTGTCATGGACACCTAGGTCGACGAGCCCAGCCTCAGAAAAAGTCCCGCGAACCCCTGAGACTCAGGTTCGCAGCAAGTCCTCTAGATGACGCCAGGTTCCGGGGCGAGGACGTACCCGGACTGACGGACTCGGTCTACGCCTTAGGCGGCGAGAGCGAAGTCGGCGCGCTTAGAATTCGCACCTGTTTTTTGAGGAGATCGTTTACGAGATAACCCCTCATCCTCGGCCCGCTTCTCGCAGCTTCACAGACGATGTCGAAACCGATCATCCCCATGTCGCCTTCCCCTGGGGAAGGACCGTTGTCGCACGCTGTGGAGTTGTCAACCGCCCGGAGGCAGCCTCCCAGTGTACGTCGGATGCCGCTCCCACGCCAGCGTTCAGCGACCGAGCGGCGTGAAGGGCTCGGTCGCGAAGACGAACTCGACCGGCACGTCGAAGAACGCCGCGATGCGCAGCGCGAGGTGCAGGCTCGGGCTGTACTCGCCGCGTTCGAGATACCCGACCGTCTGGTAGTGCACCCCGAGCGACTCGGCGAGGTCGCGCCGGCTCACCCCCCGGTCGGCGCGCAGGGTCGCGATCCGGTTGTAGACCTTCTCCCCCGCGGCCTTCTCGCCCGCGGCATCCGCCGGCTCAGACACGCTGCAGCGCCTTCTCCCGCGACCGCTCGAGCACCGACCCCGACTCACGCCGCGCCATACGGCGCAGCAGCGGCGGCGCGACCACCAAGCCGACCACGGCCCACGCGCCGAGCACGCCGAACGCCTCCAGCATCCGCCAGCTGTCGCCGAGCTCGATCACGACCAGATTCTCCGGCAGCAGCACCGACCGCAGCAGCAGGCCGAGCCAGTAGAGGGGAAGAATCTGCCCGATCACCTGGAGCCACTCCGGAAGTGTCACGAGCGGCAGGAAGATGCCCGACACCATGACGATGCCGCCGACGGCGATGAGCCCCCAACCGCTCACGGCGCGCGGGTTGCGGAAGAGCGACCCGATGACGAGACCGATCGGCAGGATCGCGAGGAAGCCCAGCAACAGGATGCCGAGCGCGGCGAACGCGATCGGCCCGCGCGCTAAGAGGTCGTGCACGAGAAAGGCCGAGGGGATGACCACGAGGGCGAGCGCGACCCCGGTCTCGATGATCGTGCGCACCGAGATGCCGGTCAGGTAGGTGGCGACGCCGTTCGGCATCGCCTTCGCGCGCAGGAGCGTGCCGTCTTCCCGGTCGGTCGAGAGCATGATCGCGACGCTCCAGGCGCTCGCGATGAGGATCTGGATGGCGAGGAGGCCCGGGAAGATGAACCTCGCCGTCGAGATGCCGAAGTCGTCGACCGGAGAGTCGCGCAGGAACCAGAGCACGATCGTCGTGGCGAGGGCTCCGACGACCCAGAAGCCGACATCGGTGGGCGACCGCAGCGAGTTGAGGAACTCGACGACCCCGCGTCGTGAGCCGGAGCGGAGGGTCGGGACGGTGGTCGTGGTCATCGCAGCGCTCCTTCGAGGTCGGTTGACTCGTGACGGCGCACCATCGCGAGGTAGGTGTCCTCGAGCGTCGTCCGCACGATCTCGAGCTCGTCGATGCCGTCGGTGTTCCGTGCGAGCAGCTCGCGCACGTAGGCCGTCGCGTCTTCGGTGGCGTGCACGTGACGCTCGCCGCCCTGAAGCCAGCGCACCTCGGTCGCACCGGCCACTTCGCGGGCGAGGGCGTCAGGGCTTCCGTCGGCGACGATGCGTCCCCCGTCGAGGATGAGGATGCGGTCGGCGAGCCGCTCGGCCTCGCCGAGGTCGTGGGTCGTCAACAGGATCGTGGTGTCGTCGAGGTCGGCGAGGCGGTGCACGAGCTCGTGGAAGTCGCGTCGCGCGACCGGGTCGAACCCGGACGTCGGCTCGTCGAGGAAGAGCACCGACGGTCGCCCGATGATGCCGATCGCGACGTCGAGGCGCCGGCGCTGACCGCCGGAGAGCGTGCGTATGCGCGCGTCCGCCCGATCGGTCAGCCCGACGGCGTGCAGCAGTTCGTCGACGTCGTACACATCGCTCGAGTAGGGCAGGTAGGCCCGACGGAACTGCGCGAGCAGGTCGCGCACCCTCCATCGACCGTGGTCGCGCCACGACTGCAGCACGACGCCGACCTCGGCGCGCCACGACTCCCCGGCGTTCAACGGGTCGTCGCCGAGCACGCGCACGGTGCCGGCGGTCGGCTCGCGGAACCCTTCCAGGATCTCGACGGTCGTCGTCTTCCCCGCGCCGTTCGGTCCGAGCAGCGCGACGACCTCGCCGCGACGTATCTCGAGGTCGATGCCGCGCAGCACCTCGGCTGTTCCGTAGGACATCCGCAGTCCGGTGACGGCGATCGCGATCTCATCCCCACGCATGGCAACTCCCGTTGTACTCGTATCGTGACGACATCCATATGTAGCACATGTACTACATCGAGATCCAGCGCGCGGTTTGGGATGATGAGCCCATGAGCGACACCGTCATCACCGTGCAGGGCACCGCCACCGACTGGTTCGACGCCGAGCGCGCCACCCTGAACGTGCAGGTGTCGCACGACGGCCCGAAGCGCGAGTCCGTCTTCGAGGCGACCACGACCGTCGGGGCGCAGGTCACCGCGGCACTCAAGGAGCTCGAGGGCGGCGCCGTCACGCGCTGGTCGAGCGACCGCATCCGCGTCTGGTCGAACCGGCCGTGGAACAACGAGGGCACGCAACTCGCGCCCGTGTACTACGCGGCGCTCTCCGCGACGGCCCGCTTCCAGGACTTCGATGCCCTCGCCGACTTCGTGGAACGCTTCTCGACCGTCACGGGCATCACGATCGCCGGCATCTCGTGGGACCTCACCGAGGAGCGTCGCCTCGCCGTGACGACCGACATCCAGTCGCGGGCGGTCCAAGACGCGACCATCAAGGCGACGACCTACGCGCGTGCCGCCGGCCTCGCCCGCGTCACAGCGGTCGCGATCGCCGACCCCGGGATGCTCGGCGACGGCTCCGGCGCGCAGCCCGGCTTCCCCGTCGGGCAGGCGCGCGGGTCATCCAAGATGATGATGGCGATGGATGCCGGCGCCCCCGCACTCGAGTTCACGCCCGACCGCATCGAGGTGTCGGCGAGCGTCGACGTGAGGTTCGTCGCGAGCTGACTCCGACGGGCGCGTCAGCCCACGACGGCGAACAGCGAGATCGCCACGCCGACGACGAACACCGCGGCCCCGCCGACCGCCAGCCCGAACGACACCCGCAACGAGCGGTTGGCGCCCGACACACCGAGCAGCAGCAGCGCGAGCGCGAAGATCGCCGACGCGACCGTGATCAGCAGACCGCGGTCGCCGATCTGCTCGGAGAGCACGAAGGCGTCGGCGGACGCCCGATTCGCCCCGAAGGTCGGCGCGAACTGGGCTGCCGCGAACTCGTGTCCGGTCAGCGGATAGGAGTCCTCGGCGTAGCCGCTCTCGATCCAACGGGTCCACTCCTCGGTGAGCCCCGGCGAGCCGCCCTCGAGGATCACCTCCTGCTGCGCACGGAGGCCGTCGACATCCGTCGCACCGCTCAGGATGTCGAACTCGATCGCGAGCGCATCCGAGATCCGCTCGCCGTCGTCCATCCCGGACATCTGGGAGGCGATGTTCGTGGCGAGACTCTCGTCGCGCAGCTGATTCGCTGCCGAGGCGTAGACGCCCGCCTGTCGTGACCACTCGGAGGCCTGATAGGCCCCGGCAGCCGTCGCCACGGAGACGAGTCCGAGCAGCACCGCGGTGCCGATCTCGAGCATGCTGCGCAGTCGTGAGTCCTCCGCCATCCTGGGCCCCTCCCTCGTCGCCTCAGTACGCCGTCGACATGAGGAACAGACCGAACACGAAGACGAGCGCACCCATCGAGAGCGTCACGTAGCGCGCCGCGCGCAGACGGTTGATGCCGGCGACGCCGAAGAGGAAGAGCGCGAGCGCGTGGATCAGCGCGGCCTGCCCGAACAGCGCAGAGTGCGCCTTGAGTTCGGCGGCATGGAGTCCGAGCTGGCGCGACGTCAGCGTCAGCGCATCGACGGAGCCGCGCGCTTCGACGAGGTACTCGGCGGAGTCGGTCGGGCGGGCGTCGTCGGGGAAGCCCGCGTCCCACCAGGCGTCGAAGGCACCCTCGGGCAGCAGGATCGAACCCGTGAGCGTCGTGCCGAGATCGCCGTAGATGTCGACCGCGAGGTCGAAGTCTCCCGCCTCGAGCGCCGCGTCGTAGGCGAGCGCGAGCGGCTTCGCCTCGAGCAGCGCCGCGAGGTCGCTGCGCTGCCGCAGTTGCGCCACGACACCGAGGGCGATGCTCTGGTCGCGGGCATCCGCCGCGTCGCTCGCGTACCGCTCGGCCGTGTCGTTCCAGAGGCTCGACTGGAGCACCCCGAGGGCGGTCACGAGCGACACGACGCCGAGGGCGACGGCAGTCGCGATCTCGAGCGCGCGGCCTCCGGGTCGGGTCTCCACATCCGATACCGTAGCGCTGTGACCGACGCTGTCGACCTCTCGCCTCGAGGCTGGGCCGCCCTCCCGACCTGGGCCCGGATCGGGATCATCGCCCTCGCCGCGATCATCGTCGCCCTCGTCGCGATCGTCGCCGTCCGTCTCGCCACGCGCGTGCCGCCGATCCCCCTCGGCGTGACGTCCGTCGACGATCTGCGGCCCGGCTCGTGCCTGGCCGAGCCGCAGCGAGATCTCGCGGAGTACACCGTCGTCGCGTGCGGCGAGGAGCACCCGCAGCAGGCGTTCGCGACCGCCGACCTCGACCTCGAGGAGGACGTCTACGTGCTCGTCGAGTCGTCGCTCGCGACGTTCGGCGACGAAGTGTGCGAGCGCTACCTCGAGTACCGCCTCTTCCTGAGGGAGGGTCTCGAGACCGGCGACTACGAGGCCTACGCGATCGCGGTGCCCGACCCCGACGCGTATGCGGCGGGCGACACGGAGGCGCTCTGCGCCGTCGCGGCGGCCGACGGCACCGACATCACGGGCGACGCCTACCGGCCGATGCCGTAGCGACCCGGACGGCTACTCGCCGAGGTGACGGCGGGACGACATCGCGCGGTCGGCCTCGCGGCGGGCTTCGCGCTCGCGCAGCGTCTGACGCTTGTCGTACTCGCGCTTGCCCTTCGCGACCGCGAGCTCGACCTTGGCGCGACCCTCACTGAAGTAGATCGAGAGCGGGATCAGCGTGTACCCGCCCTCCTTGGTCTTGTGCGAGATCTTGATGATCTGCTGCTTGTGCAGCAGCAGCTTGCGCTTGCGACGCGTGGCGTGATTCGTCCACGAGCCGGACCCCCACTCCGGGATGTGCACGGCATCCAGCCACGCTTCGCCGCCGTCGATGAACGCGTAACCGTCGACGAGGGATGCCTTCCCCTCGCGGAGCGACTTCACCTCGGTACCGGTGAGCACGAGGCCGGCCTCGTAGGTGTCCTCGATCGTGTAGTCGTGGCGCGCCTTGCGGTTGGTCGCGACGACCTTCGGTCCGCCCTTGTCCTTGGGCATCCTGCTCACCTCCTCGGTTCTCGTCAGCCTGAGCAGCCGCCCAGTCTAACCCGAACCCGAGGCAGGTCAGGCCTTCAGGTAGCGGCGGATCGCGAAGGATGCCGACAGGGCGGCGAGCACCGCGCCGATCCCGAGCAGCATCGGCACGACGAGCAGCGCGTCGTTGACCCCGATGAAGCCGATCCCGGTGACCGAGGTGGCGAGCACGCCGCCGACGAAGAACTGCACGAGCGCGACCACGGCGCCGCCGGCGAGGAGCGCGCCGAGGAGCGCCGCGATGACGCCCTCGAGCACGAAGGGGGTCTCGATGAAGCGGTTCGAGGCGCCGACGAGCCGCATGATCGAGATCTCGCGTCGACGCGAGAACGCCGAGAGCCGGATGGTCGTCGCGATGAGCAGCGCCGCCGCGACGAGCATGAGCGCGGCGATGCCGACCGCCGTGAGGCTGAGCGTGTTGATGAGCGAGAAGATCGGCTGCAGCACCGCGCGTTCATCCCGCACCTCGTCGACGCCGGGCATGCTGCTCAGCTGATCGATGAGGATCTCGGCGTTGTCGGGGTCGACGAGCTTGATGCGGAACGCCTCGGGCATCACGTCGGGCGTCGCGAGTTCGGCGATCGCCGTGCCCTCGAACTGCTCGAGCACGTTCTGGTACGCCTGGTCGCGGGTCTCGAACTCGAAGCGCTCGATGTACGGCGAGAGGGTCGAGCTCTCCAGTTCGGCCTCGACGGCGTCGATCTCGCTCTGCGTCGCACCCTGGTTCTCGCAGCGCGTCGGCTGGAAGTCGGTGCAGAGGTAGACCGCCACCTCCGACCTGTCGTACCAGTAGCCCTTCATCTGGTCGATCTGAAACTGCATGAGGATCGCGACACCCACGAAGGTGAGCGAGATGAAGGTCACGAGCACGACCGAGACGACCATCGACAGGTTGCGGCGAAGGCCCTGACCGACCTCGCTGATCACGAGCCCGACGCGCATCAGCTCTTCCTCACACTGTCGGGAGCGCTCGGCCACTGGAAGCCGGGGGGCGGGCCGCTGCCGGGGGCGGGGAAGACGGGCGTCGTCGAGGTGGTCGGCGTCGCGGCGGGAGCGGATGCCGGGGCCGTCTTGGGTTCCGCCGCCTCGGGCTCGGGCGTCTCGGCTGCGGGTGTCTCGGCTGCGGGCTCGACGTCCGCCGCCGCGGCGGGAGCGAGGATCACGTCGATCGGGTCGGTCGACGGTGCCGCGACGGGGTCGGCGCGCACCGGGACGACGTCGATCGGCAGGTCGGTGGCGGCGCCGCTCGCGACGTCGTCGAACGACGGCTCGGGCCTCCGCTGCTTCGCGACGGGCATCGACTGCGTCTGGTACCCGCCCTGACGCTCGTCGCGCACGATCTGCCCGCCGACGAGCTCGATGACGCGGCGCTTCATCGTGTCGACGATGCCGGCGTCGTGGGTCGCCATGAGCACGGTCGTGCCGTTCGCGTTGATCGTCGAGAGCAGCGTCATGATGCCCGCGCTCGTCGCCGGGTCGAGGTTTCCGGTCGGCTCGTCGGCGAGAAGGATCGCCGGCTTGTTGACCACCGACCGCGCGATCGCGACGCGCTGCTGCTCACCACCGGAGAGCTCGTGCGGGTACCGGTTCTGCTTGCCTCCGAGACCGACGAGTTTGAGCACATCCGGAACCGCCTCCTGGATGAAGCCCTTGCTCTTGCCGATCACCTGGAGTGTGAACGCGACGTTGTCGAACACGGTCTTGTTCGGCAGCAGTCGGAAGTCTTGGAAGACGACGCCGAGGCTGCGTCGGAAGTACGGCACCTTGCCGCTCGAGATCTGCCCGAGGTCCTGCCCGAGCACGTGGATCTTGCCCTTCGTCGGGCGATCCTCCTTGAGCACGAGGCGCAGGAACGACGACTTGCCCGAACCCGAGGCGCCGACGAGGAACACGAATTCCCCCTTGAGCACCTCGAGGCTCACGCCGTTCAGGGCGGGGCGGGAGGTGCCGGGGTAGGTCTTGGTGACGCCGTCGAACCGGATCATGACGATTCAGGCTAAGTCGGCATCCCGTTCCTGCCGGTTGCGACACTCAGTCGCCCCAGACTCTCGGATGCGACCACGGTCACGGCTGGGGCGAGCATCACGACGACGAGGCACCATCCGAGCGACACCCCGCCGGCCGCGAGAGCCGCGGCGACCGCGAGCATCCCGACGGTCGCGCCGAGCACGGCGACCCGGGCTCCGGTCATCCGTCCCAGCAGAACGACGGCCAGCGCGTCGAACACGAGTGTGAAGACCAGGACCGGGATGGCGACCGCGAGCACCGCGCCCACGACGCCGATCGTGGCCTCGCCTTCGACGACGTAGGCCGCGACGTGCAGTCCGGCGCCGACGGCGGCGATCGCGGCGAAGAGCAGGATGTGCCCGTACCCCCACGCCCACGACCTGCCGCGGTTCACGTGCAGCAGCTCGCCGCTCGGCAGCCCGAAGTAGACCCACCACATTCCGAAGGTGAGGCCCGTGCCCGCGACGACGACGAGCACGGCCTCGGCGCTCCAGCCCACGTGATCGACGACCGCCGCCATCGCCGCGATGGTGCCGAGGATGCCTTCGCCGAGCGCGATGATCACGAGAAGTCCGTAGCGCTCGGCGATGTGGTGGGCGTGCCACGGCGTCGCGGCGCCGCGGCGCTCCGCGAGCACGGGGCCGCCGAGCTCCGCCAGGTAGAGCAGCGGCAGCACGACGAGCACCGTCGAGAGCGGCAGGTCGAGGAGGGCGACGACGACCCAGCCGACCTGCGCGACGCCGATCGCGCCCGCGTACGTGAGGGCGGTGCGGCGATGCTCGGGATCCTGCGCGGCGACCCGCAGCCACTGCGCCACCATCGCGACCCGCATCACGACGTAGCCGGCGACGAGCACGCCGTTGTCGAGGTGGCGACCCTCGTCGATCGAGTGGAAGACCGGCGCGATGCCGAGGGCCAGCACGAGCACCCCGACCATCTGCACCATCGTCGTGACGCGGAAGAACCAGTCGTCGGTGTCGAACGCCGAGGCGAACCAGGTGAAGTTGATCCACGCCCAGCACACCGCGAACATCACGAAGCCGAAACCGAGCAGCGCGCTGCCGACGTGACCCTCCGCGAGCAGGTGCGCCACCTCGTTGCCTGCGAGGGAGAAGGCCACGACGAACGTGAGGTCGAACAGGAGCTCGAGAGGCGTCGCGCCGCGGTGCTGCTCGTGCGGGTCGCGCCCCGTCATGCGGGCGAGACCGCGGGAGACGGCGGAGATCACGCCCTCAGGTTAGGACGCGGGCGCGCTCTTCGGGGTGCGCAACTGGATCGCGAGGCCGACGCCCGCGAGCATGACGATGATCGTCGTCCAGCCGAGGATCGTCGGCAGCAGCCCGAGCGGGGCGATGAGCTGGCCCGCGATCACCGACGCCCCGCCGAGCACGAGGTAGGCGACGACGTAGACCGCCGCGAAGGTGCCCGCGCGCTGGTGCTCGGGGGCGAGCGGCGCGAGGCCGCGGAAGATCGCGCTGTTGGTCGAGCCCACGGCGAGCGCCTCGATCACGCCACCGATCCAGACGAGCACGATCTGCCCGGTCGCGACACCGACGACCACGATCACCACGCCGACGACGATGCCCGCAGCGCCGAGCCGGAGGCCGCGCGTGACGGCGACCGAGCCGAAGACGATGCTGCCCGCGCACACGAAGATGCCGTGGATCGACGCGGTCACGCCGTCGACGAGTCCGCTGTCGACGTGGAGCAGCCCGTGCACGACCGTCGGCGCGAGCCCGAGGAACAGGGCGCCGACCGCCCACGCGGCGATGAGGATGGGGAGCATCCGCACGAAGAAGGAACGCGCGCCCGGCGGCACGACCACGTTCGGGACGAGTGACAGCACGGCGCCCGGAGAGCGGGTGGTGGTCTCGGGCGCGAAGAGCGTGAGGACGACGCCGGCGATCAGGAGCACACCCACCGCTGCGAAGAGCACCTCGTCGGCGTTCCGGCCGAACAGCTCGACGGCGACCCCGCCGAAGAGCGCCCCGAGGCCGAGGCCGCCCACCGGTGCGGCGGCCGCGATCACGGCACCCCAACGCGAGCCGGGCGGCGCGAGCTCGACGAGGGCCGCCGTGTAGGCCGCCGTCACGACGCCGACCGCGAGACCGTTGACGGCACGGGCCGCGATGACCCACTCGATCGACGGCGCGAGCATGAACATCGCGATCGACCCGATCGCCGCGACGAGCGAGACGAGGATGACGGGCTTGCGCCCGAGGTGATCCGAGAGCGAACCGCCGACGAGCAGCGCGAGCAGGAAGGTGAAGGCGTAGGCCGCGAAGGCGAGCGCGACGAGCGAGTCGGGGAAGCCCCACTCCCGCTGCCAGACGAGCAGCAGGGGCGTCGGAGCTCCACTCGCGAGGTAGAGCGAGACGAGTGTCGCCGCGAATCCGACGAAGGCGACCGGTCGGGAGAGCACGTCCTCGGCTTAGTCGTCGTGCGACGACTTGCGCCAGCGGATTCCCGCTGAGATGAAACCGTCGAGGTCGCCGTCGAAGACCACGGCCGGGTTGCCCACCTCGTGGCCCGTGCGCAGGTCCTTGACGAGCTGCTGCCCGTAGAGGAAGTAGGAGCGCATCTGGTCGCCCCAGCTCGCCGTGATCGTGCCGGCGAGCTCCTTCTTCTTCGCGGCCTCCTCCTCGCGCTTGAGCAGGAGGAGGCGGTTCTTGAGGAGCGTCATGGCGGCCGCGCGGTTCTGGATCTGCGACTTCTCGTTCTGCATCGACACGACGATGCCGGTCGGGATGTGGGTGATGCGCACCGCCGAGTCGGTCGTGTTGACCCCCTGCCCGCCCGGCCCCGAGGATCGGTAGACGTCGACGCGGATGTCCCGCTCCTCGACCTTGATGTCCACGTCCTCCGCTTCGGGAAGGACGGCCACCGTCAC
>NZ_JBMRCP010000044.1:0-93403 GCF_057350545.1 Pseudolysinimonas sp.
CGATCGAGATGAGCGCGGTGTTGCGCACCGACGTCGTGCCCGGCCAGAAGTAGTACACGTGGCCGCTGATCTCCGCGAGCTTCTCGCCGGTGATCGGGTCGCTCATGCCGCGCACCGAGAAGCGGTGCGCGCCGAAGTCGGCGTCGAGCGGCTGACTGCCGAACACGCCGCTGCGCGGGATCGGGTCGCTGTCGGCCGCGGCGACCCACACGTTGCCGCCCGTCACCTTGAGGTCGTCGACGCTCGTCGCCGGGCTGCCCGGCGACCCGACCAGCACGAGCGCGTCGACGGAGATGTCGTTCTCCTGCAGCGCGAGCATCGCTGCGGTCGACCCGTAGGAGTGGGCGACGATCGAGACGAACGGCGCACCGGCATCCGCCACGCTGTCGCGCACGGCGGTGAGGCCCTCGAGCGACCAGGTGAGAGCATCCCGACCCTGGTAGGCGAGGTCGAACGACGAGATGTTGACGATCGTCGGGGTCTGGTAGCCGATCCAGGCGACCGTCGCGGCCTCACTCTCGAGCCCCAGCCGGTCGAGCCACTCCTGCTGCTCGAGCAGCGACGTCTCGGCGTTGCCGGTCCAGTCGACGAGCTGCTCGCTCACGCCGACGTACATGCCGGGCACGAAGAACGTGACGTAGTCGGCGACGCTCAGGTCGCCGACGGCGATCACCGCGCGGCCCTGGCCGGTGACGTCGAGCGAGACGAGGGTGCGCTCCGCGCCCGACTCGCCCGTGCGCAACGCCTCCTCGACCGAGCTCAGCATGCGCAGCCGCGCGCGCAACTCGTCTTCCATCGCGCGGCCGACCCCGGCATCCAGCTGGGCGCGGATGTCGAAGACGGTCGACGACAGGAACGCCCGGTTCGCGCGGTCGCGCACCGCGTACGGGAGACCTTCGAGGTTGCCGACGACGCCGGGAAGGTCGGCGATGAGCCCGGCGCGCGCCGTGCCGAACGTGCGGGACCACCAGTCGGACACCGCGGATGCCATCGGCGGCGTCTCGCTCAGGTCGAGGATCGCCTCGGGATGCTGCTGCAGGAACTCCGAGCGCTCGTTCGAGCTGAGCCGCACGAGCTGATCGAGGAGCGCGACGCCGTCGAGCCGGGCGATCGTGTCGAGGGACGAGCCGCCGCCCACCGGGTCGGGACCGATGAAGGGCTGCGGGGTGCCGGCGTCGACGCCGGAGACCACGGCGGGACGGGCGAGTGCCTCCGCGATCGACGCGCCCGAGACGGGCGGAACGGAGGGGAGCATGGCGAGGGCCCCGGCGAGCCCTGCGGCGATCGCCGGGGTCGAGAGGAATGCTGTGAACAGCACGTCGGGTTGTCCCATCGCCCAGCGTGCGGCGCGTCCGCCATCGCGCGGGCGAGCGTCACCGTACTACCCCGCATTCTAGGGTCACGCTGGCACCCGAATGGGGGGCGATCACGGCTCGCGCTCGGAAAACGCCCAGAATTCACGCATCTGTCCCCCGTTTCGGGGACGCTACCTCGCTTTCGTACCCCGTTCGAGGGGTAGGACGACCCGTCGGTGTCCTGCTCTCGAGACCCGCGACGACGGATTCCGCAGCCCGGACGGAGTGGGTTCGCCGGCCCCGACTGTCCCCCGTACGGTGCCTCTTTCACCAGGGGGGGGTGGCGACGCGTCGAGTGTGGAGGATCAGGAACCACTCCTCGACGCGTCGCCGTCGACGCCGTGCGGACCCGCATCCGCTCGGGTGTCTCACCGGAAGAGACAGCCGGTGCCGCGGACTATGACGCGGATCGCCGAACTTTTTCTTCGCGCGGGATGCCGCCGTGAGATGTACCCCGCCGATACCTCGCTGCGAAGGGAGCGCGCGAGCCGGAGCGTCCGCGCGCACGACGAACACCGTCGCCCACCCGGGTGTCCGCGCTTCGACCGACGACGCGAGGGTGCTCGGCCGCCTACTCGCCCGGTTGCTCGACCGGCGGGAGCGCCGCCGGACCCTGCTCGACGAGCAACTTGAACTGCGCCGCGTCGATGATACGCAGCCCCAGCTCCTCGGCTTTCGCGAGCTTCGACCCCGCCCCCGGACCGGCCGCGACGAAGTCGGTCTTCTTCGAGACACTGGAGGCGGCTTTACCCCCGGCACGCAGGATCGCCTCCTGCGCCTCCTCGCGCGAATACCCCTCGAGCGACCCGGTGGCGACGACGGTGAGCCCGGCGAGCGGCCCGTCCACTCCCCCGGCCTGCCCCGGGCCGGGGTGCCCCGGCACCGACCACGGCACGCCCGCCGCCGCCCAGGATTCGACGATCTCGCGGTGCCAGTCGACTTCGAACCACTCGAGCACGGCGTCGGCGATGATGCCGCCCACGCCTTCGACTGCGGCGAGTTCCTCTCGGGTGGCCGCGCGGATCGCGTCGAGCGACCCGAAGTATCCGGCGAGAGCGCGCGCCGCGACGGGCCCGACGTGCCGGATCGAGAGCGCGACGAGGAACCGCCACAGCTCTTTCGACTTCGCGAGCTCGAGCTCGGAGAGCAGCTTCTCGGCCACCGCCGACGGACCCGTCACGGCGGGCTGGTCTTTGCGGGCCTGCGTGACGATGCGCCGGAACGGCGAGCGCAGATCGGGGCGACCCTCGGCATCCACTCTGACCATGCCGGTCTCGGCGTCGCGCACGCGCACCTCGATCGGCAGCAGGTCGTCCATCGTGAGCGCGAACAGGCCCGCTTCGGTGACGAGCGGCGGGGGCGACGGGATGTCGGGCTGCGTGAGCGCGACCGCGCCGATCTCGCCGAGACCCTCGATGTCGAGGGCGCCGCGCGAGCCGATGTGCTCGACGCGTCCGCGCACCTGGGCGGGGCACGACCGGGCGCTCGGGCAGCGCAGGTCGACGTCGGCTTCCTTCGCCGGCTTGAGCGGCGTACCGCACACCGGGCAGTCGGCGGGCATGACGAACTCCCGCTCGGTGCCGTCGCGCAGCTCGACGACCGGGCCGAGCACTTCGGGGATGACGTCGCCCGCCTTGCGCAGCACGACGGTGTCGCCGATGAGCACGCCCTTGAGCTTCACGACGTCCTGGTTGTGCAGGGTCGCCTGCCGCACGGTCGACCCGGAGACGCGCACAGGCTCCATGACGGCGAACGGCGTCGCCCGCCCGGTGCGTCCGATCGACACGACGATGTCGAGCAGCTTCGTGTTCACCTGCTCAGGCGGGTACTTGTAGGCGATCGCCCACCGCGGCGCGCGCGACGTGGCGCCGAGTTCGTCGTGCAGCGCGAGCTCGTCGACCTTGACGACGACGCCGTCGATCTCGTGCTCGACCGAGTGCCGGTTCTCTCCGTAGCGCTCGATGAACGCGGCGGCCCCGTCGGCATCCTCCGCCACCTCGAAGCGCGGCGACGTCGGTAGCCCCCACGACTTCAGCAGCTCGTAGACCTCCGACTGCGACGACACGGGCGGGTTCTGCCACGCGCCGATACCGTGCACGAGCATCGACAGGTGCCCGATGCGGTTTCTCATACGGGTGAGGGCGTCGCCCGACTTGCCCTCCTCCTTCTGCCGCAGCGACCCGGATGCCGCGTTGCGCGGGTTGGCGAACACCCGATCGCCCGCCTCGACCTGGGCGGCGTTGAGCGTCTCGAAGGCGGCGGTCGTGAAGAACACCTCGCCGCGCACCTCGACGAGCGGCGGATGCCCGGAGCCCGCGAGCGTGCGCGGGATCGAGGTGATGAGCCGCACGTTCTCGGTGACATCTTCACCCGTGATGCCGTCGCCGCGCGTCGCGGCCGACACGAGGGTGCCGTTCTCGTAGCGGAGGTTGAGGGCGAGGCCGTCGATCTTCAGTTCGCACAGGTAGTCGACGCGGCGGCCGGCGTCGCGCTCGACCTTCGCCGCCCAGGCGACGAACTCGTCGCGGCTGAAGACGTTGTCGAGCGACAGCATCCGTTCGGCGTGCCGCACGGGATCGAACAGCCGCGAGGTGCCGCCCCCGACCGTCTGTGTCGGGCTGTCTTGGCTCTGCAGCTCGGGATGCCGGCGCTCGAGCTCTTCGAGGCGGTGGATGAGCGCGTCGTACTCGGCGTCGTCGACGAGGACGGTGTCGCGCTCGTAGTACGCCTCGCGCAGTTCAAGGATGCGGGTGGTCAGCGCCTGCGCCTCGTCACGGGCGGCCGCGAGGTCGACACTCGTGGTCTCGGGGACCTGCTCGCGCTGAGTAGCGGCAGCGCCGCGTGTCGAAGCGTCGATGGGGTCCGGCTGCGCACCACGAGGCATGGGCTCAGCTTAGGAACGACCGCCGACGGGCGCGGGGGTCTCGACACGCGCCCTGCGGGCGCTACTCGACCACCGAGACGGGGACGGCGGAGACGGTGCGGTCGATCGTGCACTGGCCGAGCACGCGCGTGCCGACGTAGAGCACCGCGCTCTGCCCGGGGGCGACACCGCTGAGCGGCTCCGACACGGTGACGACGAGCTCGGTCGTGCCCGGTGACGTCTCGCGTACGACGGCGGTGGCCGGCACGGGGTCGCCGTGCGCCCGCACCTGCACCTCGCACGCGAACGGCACGGTGGCATCCCCGGGAGGGTTGCCCGCCCACGAGATGCGCGACCCGGCGAGCTCGGCGATCGCGAGCGCCTCCCGCGGTCCGACGACGACCTCGTTCGTGACGGGACGCACCTCGAGCACGTAGCGCGGCTTGCCGTCGGCCGCCGGGTAGCCGATGTCGAGGCCCTTCCGCTGGCCGACGGTGAAGGCGAGCGAGCCGCCGTGGGTGCCGACCCTGTCACCCGCACGGTCGACGATCGCGCCCTCGACGAGGTCGACCTTCTCGGCGAGCCAGCCGCGGGTGTCGCCGTCGGGGATGAAGCAGATGTCGTGCGAGTGGGGCTTCTGCGCGACCGTGAGCCCACGCGCGGCGGCTTCGGCGCGCGCGAGATCCTTCGACGGGGTCGCGCCGAGCGGGAACATCGGGTGCGCGAGCTGCTCCGCCGTGAGCACGCCGAGCACGTACGACTGGTCCTTCGCCCACGTGGCGGCGCGGTGCAACTCGCGCGACCCGTCGGGCATCACCCGCACATCGGCGTAGTGCCCGGTCGCGACGGCGTCGAAGCCGAGCGCGAGCGCCTTGTCCATGAGCGCCGCGAACTTGATCTTCTCGTTGCAGCGCAGGCACGGGTTGGGTGTGCGACCGGCGGCGTACTCGGCGATGAAGTCATCCACGACGTCTTCGGCGAAGCGCTCGCTGAAGTCCCACACGTAGAACGGGATGCCGAGCAGGTTCGCCGCGCGGCGGGCGTCGAGCGCGTCCTCGATCGTGCAGCAGCCGCGCGATCCGGTGCGCAGCGTGCCGCGCTGCCGGGAGAGCGCGAGGTGCACGCCGACGACGTCGTGCCCGGCTTCCACGGCCCGCGCGGCGGCGACGGCGCTGTCGACGCCACCGCTCATCGCCGCGAGAACTCTCACCCCGAAAGGGTACCCGGGAGGCGCGAAGGTCGCCGGTCGCGCGCAGGGATGCCCCGGTCGACGGATGAGTGGAAAGTGCTCATGGTCGGCGCCCGGCGACCTGCGGCAGCCTCTCGACCATCATGAAGAACTCGACCCGACACCTCACCACCGCCGGCCCGATCGCGGCGGCGACCCTCGCCCTCCTGCTGCTCGGCGGCTGCACGGCCCCTGCCGCGGGGGGTGGCGACGACGACGGTGGCGCCGAACAGCCCACCACCGAGGCTCCGCCCGCGGCCGAGCGGCCCGAGGGCCTCGACGCCTCCCTCCCCGTGCCGCCCGGGGTGCTGGTGAGCGCCACGCCCGAGTCGAGCGCGTGGGAGTACATCTACGGCGAGGTGACGAGCGACGAGGCGCGCGCGTTCGCCGACGGCTTCGAGGCGGCGGGCTACGACCTCAAGGTCACCGTCGACTCCGACGGCGTCGAGCAGTGGTACTTCCAGAACGCCGAGTGGGCCGTGAAGCTCGAGCAGACCCACGACGCCGAGCAGTTGCGCTACTGGGTCGACCCGATCAGCGAGTAGCCGCGCGCGGCGCCGAGCCGCCTGCTCTGCGTCACGATCTGCGTAACGATCCGGGTGCGATCTGTTCACAAGTCGAACTCACCCACCGGGATGTGTTAGACCAGACACTTGTCGCGGCCCGCCTCTGGACCGCGTCGGGGGCATGAACTCATCCGGGGCAGCCTCCGTCACCGTGATCACACACACAGAGAGGCAGGGGAATGAATTCCCTTCGCACGACGCGCACACGCGTCGCACTCGCCGCGGTACCTGCCGTGGCACTCCTCCTCGCCGGCTGCGCCGGCGGCACCGGCGGCGAGGGTGACAACGTCATCCTCGTCGGCACGACCGACAAGGTCACCACCCTCGATCCCGCCGGTTCCTACGACAACGGCTCGCTCGCGGTTCAGGTCAACGTGTTCCCGTACCTCGTCGACACCGCCCAGAACAGCACCGAGGTCGTACCCTCGCTCGCCGAGACCGCCGAGTTCACGGCGCCCGACGAGTACACGGTGACGCTGCCCGAGGGCCTCACGTGGGCCAACGGCAACGTGCTCGACGCGAACGACGTGGTGTTCTCGTTCGAGCGCAACATCGCGATCGCCGATCCCAACGGCGCCTCGAGCCTGCTCTACAACCTCGACAGCGTCGAGGCGACCGATGACACGACCGTCGTCTTCCACCTCAAGAGCGAGAACGACCAGGTCTTCCCGTTCATCCTGACGAGCTTCCCCGGCGCGATCGTCGACGACGAGGTCTTCTCGGCCGACGCGCTCACGCCCGACCAGGAGATCGTCGACGCGAACGCCTTCGGCGGCCCGTACACGATCACGAGCTGGGACTTCAACCAGACCGTCGAGTTCTCGCCGAACCCCGAGTACGTCTCCAACGTGCTCGACGCGCCGGTCAACGACGGCATCATCCTCAGCTACTACGCCGACTCGTCGAACCTCAAGCTCGACGTGCAGGAAGGCGAGATCGACGTCGCGTACCGCAGCCTCTCGGCGACCGACGTGGCCGACCTCGCGGGTAACGACGCGGTGACCGTCCACGACGGCCCCGGCGGCGAGATCCGCTACATCGTCTTCAACTTCAACACCCAGCCGTTCGGCGCCACGACCGCGGAGGCCGACCCGGCCAAGGCGCTCGCGGTGCGTCAGGCCGTGGCCGATCTCATCGACCGCGAGGCGATCTCGGAGCAGGTCTACAAGGGCACCTACACGCCGCTGTACTCCTTCGTGCCGGACGGCTTCGCCGGTGCCACCGAGGTGCTGAAGGACCTCTACGGCACCGACGGCGGCGCCGACGCCGAGAAGGCCGCGGCGCGTCTCGCCGAGGCGGGCATCACCACGCCGGTCACCCTCAACCTGCAGTACAGCCCGGACCACTACGGCCCGAGCTCGGGTGACGAGTACGCGCTCATCAAGGACCAGCTCGAGGCGGACGGCCTGTTCACCGTCAACCTCCAGTCGACCGAGTGGGTGCAGTACGCGGAAGACCGCACCGCCGACGTCTACCCGGCCTACCAGCTCGGCTGGTTCCCGGACTACTCGGACGCCGACAACTACCTGACGCCGTTCTTCCTGACGAACAACTTCCTCGGGAACCACTTCAGCGACCCGGCCGTCGACGAGATGATCCTCCAGCAGGCGGTCACGACCGACGCCGGCGAGCGCGAGGCTCTGATCGGCGACATCCAGGCCGCCGTCGCGGAGCAGCTGTCGACCGTGCCCTACCTCCAGGGCGCGCAGACGGCGGTGTCGGGCACCGACATCGAGGGCATCGTCCTCGACGCCTCGTTCAAGCTGCGGTGGGCGTCCATCACCCGCTGATCCAGCACAACCGGGGGTGACTCGCGTTCTCGCGGGTCACCCCCGGTCACGTCTGCCCCTGGCCGGGCTCGAACCGAGGTGAGAGAGTTGTTCCGATGACCACGACGGCGACGGCGCCACCCGTGGCGAAGCGCCGGAAGAAGAGCGGCGGCTCGCTGGGCATCTACCTGCTCGTGCGCTTCCTGCTGATCTTCCCCACCGTCTTCATCCTCGTGACGATGGTGTTCCTGCTCATGCGCACGACGGGCGACCCGATCACGGCGGCGCTCGGCGGTCGACTCCCCGCCGACCAGCTCCAGGAGCGCATCCAGGAGGCCGGCTACGACCGGCCCCTCATCGTGCAGTACCTCGAGTACCTCGGCCAGACCTTCACCGGCAACTTCGGCACGACCCTCACCGACAACCAGCAGGTGACCGACGTGCTCTTCCGCTACGGCGGAGCGACGCTCGAGCTCGCCTTCTACGCTCTGCTCGTCGCGTTCGTCGTCGGCATCCCACTCGGGATGCTCGCCGCCGCCGTGCGCGACCGCTGGGGGGACGCGCTCCTGCGGGTGTTCGCGATCCTCTGCTACGCGACGCCCGTCTTCTTCGCGGGCCTCCTGCTCAAGCTCGTGTTCGCCGTCGGCCTCGGTGTGCTCCCCGTCGCCGGCCGCGCCTCGGTGCGCGTCGAGCTCGCCCTCGGGCGCATCGACAACCCGACCGGCATCTACCTGATCGACGCCCTCCGCACCGGTAACCCGAACATCATCGGCGACGTGCTCTCGCACGCCGTGCTGCCGGGCATCGCGCTCGGGCTGCTCACAGCGGGCGTCTTCCTCCGGCTCGTGCGCACGAACGTCATCGGCACCCTCGCGATGCCGTACGTCGACGCCGCCCGCTCCCGCGGCATCGGCGAGGTGCGCCTCGTGCGCACGCACGCCTACAAGCCGGCGCTCATCCCGATCATCACGGTCATCGGCCTCCAGATGGCGCTGCTGCTCGGTGGCGCGGTGCTCACCGAGACGACGTTCGAGTGGGAGGGTCTCGGCTTCCAGCTCGCGCAGTACCTCGGCGCCCGCGACTTCGTCGCCGTGCAGGGCATCGTCGCGCTGCTCGCCGTGATCGTCGCGCTCACCAACTTCGTGGTCGACGTGATCGCGGCCCTCATCGATCCGCGGGTGAGGTACTGATGGCCGGCCGTCTTCGCGCGACCCTGCGTCGCCTGCCGATCGTGCACCAGTACCGCCAGTCGGTGGGACTGCAGCGCGGGATGCTCACCGCGGGCCTCGTGATCTGCGCGATCTTCGTGCTCTCCGCGATCCTCGCGCCCGTCATCGCGCCCTACGGCTTCGCGCAGCTGTCCGAGAACGGCGAACGCTTCGGCGCCCAGCAGCCGCCGAGTGCGGAGCATCTGCTCGGCACGACCGTCGGCGGCTACGACGTGCTGTCGCGGGTCATCTGGGGCAGCCAGACGGCGCTGCTCGTCATCGTCATCGCCGTGCTGCTGTCGATCTTCGTCGGCATCCTGCTCGGCCTCGTCTCGGGGTACCTCGGCGGCTGGCTCGACCGGGTGCTCGTCGTGATCGCCGATGCGGTCTACGCGTTCCCGACACTGCTGCTCGCGATCGTCGCCGCGATCGTCATCTCGGGCGGCCGCTCGAGTCTGCTCGGCGGCGTGTTCGCGGCCGCGGTGTCGATCACCGTCGTGTTCATCCCGCAGTACTTCCGGGTGATCCGCGCCGAAGCGGTGCGCATCAAGTCGGAGGCGTTCGTCGAGTCGGCGAAGGTGATCGGCGCCTCGACACCGCGCATCATGTTCCGGCACGTCTTCCGCAACGCGACCCGCACGCTGCCGCTCATCTTCACGCTCAACAGTTCGGAGGCGATCCTCACCCTCGCCGGGCTCGGCTTCCTCGGCTTCGGCATCGAGCCGTCGTCGGGCGCCGAGTGGGGCTACGACCTGAACCGCTCGATCGCCGACGTCACGAGCGGCATCTGGTGGACCTCGGTGTTCCCGGGCTCCGCGATCGTGCTCGTCGTGCTCGGCATCACGCTCGTCGGCGAGAGCCTCAACGACCTCGCCGATCCGCGGCTGCGCACGCGGCGGCGCGCGGCGGCGACCCCCGCGGATGCCGTGGCGGCGTCGGAGCCGATCGCACGCGACGAACTGGGAGAGGTGAAGTGATGGCCGCCACGAGCGATGAGCGGGCGGTCGACATCCGCAACCTCTCGATCACGTTCGCGACCGACGGCGGCGACGTGCGCGCGGTGCGCGGCATCGACCTCGACGTGCGACCCGGCGAGGTGCTCGCGATCGTCGGCGAATCGGGCTCGGGCAAGACCGTGACCGGCCGCAGCATCCTGGGCCTCCTGCCGGAGACGGCGCGCGTCGACGGGGCGGTGCTGCTGACCGGCACGGATGTCGTCGGGCTTTCCGGAGAGCGCCTGCGCGATCTGCGCGGACCCGCCGCCGCGATGATCTTCCAGGAGCCGTCGACGGCGCTCAACCCGGTCTTCACGGTCGGTTGGCAGGTCGCGGAGGGGCTGCGCGCCCACGGGAAGGTGTCGAAGCGCGAGGCCCGCGCCACCGCGATCGAGACGCTCCGCCGGGTCGGCATCCCCGATCCCGAGCACCGCGTCGACGACTACCCGCACCAGTTCTCGGGCGGGCAGAAGCAGCGCATCGTCATCGCGATGGCGCTCGCGCTGCGGCCCGCGGTGATCATCGCCGACGAGCCGACGACCGCGCTCGACGTGACCGTGCAGGCGGAGATCCTCGAGCTGCTGCGCGACCTCCGCGAGGAGATCGGCACCGCGATCGTGCTCATCACGCACAACATGGGCGTCGTCGCCGACCTCGCCGACCGGGTCGCCGTGATGTACCGCGGCGACATCGTCGAGACGGCTCCCGTGCGCGAGCTGTTCGCGTCGCCGCAGCACGAGTACACGCAGCAGCTGCTCGCCGCCGTGCCGCGGCTCGAGGTCGCCGACCGCGCGTACACCGGCGACGCGGGCGCGGAGCCGATCGTCTCGGCGCGCGACCTCGAGATCGTCTACCCCGGGCGGCTCGGGCGCAAGCCGTTCCGTGCCGTGCACGACGTCACGTTCGACATCCGCCCCGGCGAGGTCGTCGGCCTGGTCGGCGAGTCGGGGTCGGGCAAGACGACGATCGGCCGCGCCATGGCCGGGCTCACGCGTGTCACGGGCGGGTCGCTGCGCGTGCTCGGGGCGGAGCTCGCCGACGGGCCGAAGTCTCTCAACGGCAAGCGGCAGGACCTCGGGTTCGTCTTCCAGGACCCGGCGTCGAGCTTCAACCCGCTGCTCACGATCGCCGACTGCATCGCCGAGCCGCTCGTCGTGCACGGGATGGCCGCGAACCCCGCGGCGGCGCGCGCGAAGGTCGACGAGCTGCTGGATGCCGTGCAACTGCCCGGCGACTACGGTGACAGGTTCCCGCACGAGCTGTCCGGGGGGCAGCGGCAGCGCGCATCCCTCGCCCGTGCCCTCGCGCTCGACCCGAAGCTGCTCATCGCCGACGAGCCGACGAGCGCGCTCGACGTGTCGGTGCAGGCGCGCGTGCTCGAGCTGTTCGCCGAGCTGCAGGCGCGCTTCGGCTTCGCGTGCCTGTTCATCACGCACGACCTCGCTGTCGTCGACCTGCTCGCGCACCGCGTCGTCGTGCTGCACCACGGTGAGATCGCCGAGCAGGGGCCCACGGCGCAGGTGCTCGGCGCCCCGCAGGACCCCTACACGCAGCGCCTCATCGCGGCACTCCCCGTGCCCGACCCCGTCGAGCAGGCCGCCCGCCGCGCCGCGCGCTGAGGAGCGCGCCTCGGCCGACCAGGGCGGCTCAGCCGACGAGGAGCACGGCGAGCGAGAACAGGATGCCGACACCGACCGTGACGGCGGCGATCACGAACAGTGGAGTCCCCCGCACGAGCCCGCTGCGCAGCTCGACCGGGTACGTCTCGCCCGGCCGGTGGCGGATGATCACGCGCTCGCCGGGGGTCAGCCGCCGGAACGACGGGAGCGGCACCGTGACGTGTTCGTCGAGGTCGGGGCCGCCCCAGCGCACCGCGAGCATGCCGAGCTCGTCGTCGGCGACCACGATCGCGGGCTCCTCGACGAGGCGGTCGCCCGCGATCCGGAACCACAGCCCGATCGCCGCGATCACCGTCCCGAGCCCGCCGAGTGCGAGCAGCGGCACGAGCGCCACCAGGAATCCCTCGCCCATGCGCGGAGATTAGGGGATCGCGCGGGCGGAGCGGGCCTGCTCGAGCACGCCCGGCAGCACCGCGAGGAGTGCGTCGATCTCCGCCTCCGTCGTGTCATGGCCGAGCGTGAAGCGCAGGGCGCCGCGAGCCTCCGCCTCGGGCACCCCCATCGCGAGCAGCACGTGCGACACCTCGGCGACGCCCGCCTGGCACGCCGAACCGGTCGACACCGAGAACCCCGCGCGGTCGAGCAGGTAGAGCAGCGCGTCGCCGTCGGCTCCCGCGAAGGTCGCGTGCACGTTGCCGGGCAGCCGTCCCGACGGCGACGGGTCGCCGCGCAGCACCGCACCCGGGATGCTGGCGAGGCCCGCGATGAGGCGGTCGCGCCGGGCGGCGAGGACGTCCACCCCGTCGCCGAGGCGTGCGGCGGCCTCACCGAAGGCGGCGGCTCCCGCCGCATCCTGCGTGCCCGACCGGACGCGCTGCTGGTTACCGCCGTGCAGAAGCGGTTCGACCGTCGCCGTGCGGGCGACGATGAGCGCCCCGACGCCGACGGGTCCGCCGATCTTGTGGGCCGACACCGACACGAGGTCGGCGCCGACGGCGTGCAGGTCGAGCGGCACGGCGCCGTAGGCCGCGATCGCGTCGAGGTGCACGGGCACCCCGGCGGCGCGGCACAGGGCGACGATCTCGGCGACGGGTTGGAGGGTGCCGACCTCGTTGTTCGCCCACAGGAACGACGCGAGGGCGATCCCGTCGGGGTCGCGGGCGAGCTCCCGCTCGAGCGAGTCGAGCGCCAGGCGGCCCACGGCATCCACGTCGACCCAGTCGACGGTCGCACCCTCGTGGCGCACGAGCCAGTCGAGCGAGTCGAGCGTCGCATGGTGCTCGGCGCGGGAGGAGAGGATGCGCGGTCGGGGTCTCGACACGCCCCCGTCGGGCGCTGCCCGACCACCGAGGACTGCTCGGGCGGCGAGGTTGCGCGACCAGAACGTGCCCTTGAGCGCGAGGTTGACCGCCTCCGTTCCGCCGCCCGTGAAGACCACCTCGACGGGGTCGACGCCGAGGGAGGCGGCGACCCGCTCCCGCCCCGTCTCGAGCAGGTCGCGAGCGGCCTGCCCGTGGGCGTGGATCGACGAGGGGTTGCCGACGACCGCGAGCGCGTCGACGTAGGCGGCCCGCACCTCGGGCCGCATCGGCGTCGTCGCCGCATGATCCAGGTAGACGGCCATGAGCCCACCCTAGGAAGCCATACGCTGGAATGCATGCCCGCCGCCGCCACTCGAGCGAAGCTCTCGACCGACCCCTTCCGGGACCTCGGCGTACGCTCGACCGCCGAGGGCGGCGACGTGCGAGTCTGGAGCGCCAACGCCCACGGCATCGAGGTGAGCGTCTTCGCGGGCAAAGACCCGGCGTACGCCTCCTCGACCTTCTCCCTCACCCAGGATTCCGCGGGCGTCTGGAGCGGCAGCTCGCCCGAACTCACCCCCGGCACCTACTACGCGCTGCGCGCCCGCGGGCCGGAGGGTCCGACCCACGCGTTCGACCCGCGCAAGAATCTGCTCGACCCGTACGCGCGGGGCCTCGCCCGCACCGAGTCGGGTGAATGGCGCGGCTACGTGCAAGACGAGGCGTTCGACTGGGGCGGCGTCGGCAAGCCCGGCATCCCGCTCGACCACGCGGTCCTCTACGAGGCCCACGTGAAGGGCCTCACGAAGCTGCACCCCGGCATCCCGGACGACCTGCGCGGCACCTACGCGGGTCTCGCCCACCCCGCCACGATCGAGTACCTGAAAGACCTCGGCGTGACGACGGTCGAGCTGCTGCCCGTGCACCAGAGCGTCTCCGAGCAGCGCCTGCAGAAGATGGGCCTCGTCAACTACTGGGGTTACAACTCGCTGAGCTTCTTCACCCCCCACGCCGGCCACGCCACGCGCGCGGCGCAGTTCGGCGGCACGGGCGCCGTGCTGCGCGAGTTCAAGGGGATGGTGCGCCTCCTCCACGAGGCGGGCCTCGAGGTCGTGCTCGACGTCGTCTACAACCACACCGCGGAGGAGGGTCGCGACGGTCCCGTCTTCTCGTGGCGCGGACTCGACAACGCGTCGTACTACCGGCAGGACGCCGACGGCGCGTACATCGACACCACCGGGTGCGGGAACACGCTCGACTTCGAGCGGCCCGCGGCGCAGCGCCTCGTGCTCGACTCGCTGCGCTACTGGGCGAACGACGTGCAGATCGACGGCTTCCGGTTCGACCTCATGGCGACGCTCGGGCGCGGCGCGGGCGCCGAGTTCGACCCCGAGCATCCGCTGCTGCGCGCCATCCTCGACGATCCGGCGCTGCAGGGCGTGAAGATGATCTCCGAGCCGTGGGATGTCGGCATGGGCGGCTGGCAGGTGGGCAACTTCCCGGCCGGCTACTCGGAGTGGAACGACGGCTACCGCGACCGGATGCGCAACTTCTGGCTGCGCGACGTCGCCGACGCGCGCGGCACCGACGGCGACGGCACAGGGCTGCCGAGCGGAGGGATCGGGTCGCTCGCGCGACGCCTGGCCGGGTCGAACCACGTCTTCGCGCTCGAACGCGGCCCGCTCGCGAGCGTCAACTTCGTCACGGCGCACGATGGTTTCACCGCGTGGGATCTCGTGTCGTACGACCAGAAGCACAACGTCGGCAACGGCGAGGGCAACCGCGACGGGTCGAACGACAACAAGTCGTTCAACCACGGCGTCGAGGGCCCCACGACCGACGAGACCGTGCTCGCGATCCGGCGGCGCGCCATCCGCAACCTGCTCGGGACCCTCCTGCTGTCGGCCGGGGTGCCGATGCTCACCGCGGGCGACGAGGTGGGTCGCTCGCAACGCGGCAACAACAACGCCTACTGCCACGACTCGGAGCTCACCTGGCTCTCCTGGGAGCACCAGGAGTGGCAGCGGGAGCTGCTCGACGTGACGCGACAACTCATCTGGCTGCGCCGCGACAACCCCGCGCTGCGTCCCGTGCGCTTCGGACGGTTCGGCGAGACGACGCCGAGCGCGACGCAGATGGACTGGTACAACAAGCAGGGCCTCAGCATGTCGCTCGACGACTGGGACTCCCCCGCCGAGCGCACCCTGCAGTACCTCGCGGCGTCGACACCGGAGTTCGAGGAGTTCAACCGCATCCTGCTCGTCGTGCACGGCCTCGAGACCGACGTGGTCGTGACGCTGCCCGAGCACGAGGGCGTCACGGGCTACACGCTGCTCTGGGACTCGTCGCAGGACGACCTGAGCGATCGCGAGGCGGAGCACGTGCCCGGCGAAGACCTGCCGGTCGGGCCGACCTCGATCCTGCTGTTCCGCGCACACTAGGTCGCGCGACCGGAACCGCCGGCGCGCACACTAGATTCTTACTCATGTCCGACTCCGCTCCTCCCGCGGCCGGCTGGTACGCCGACCCCGAGAACCCCGCCGGTGAGCGCTGGTGGAACGGCTCCGGGTGGTCGGACCACAAGCGGGCCGCCACCGTCGCCGAGACCGCGGCTCCCGCCGTCGTTCCGGTCGCCGATCCCACCGGGTTCGCCTTCGGCACGGGTGCCGCCTCGACCGCCGACGGCCGTCCGGACCCGTACGCCGTGCCGACGCAGCCCTACTACGGCGCGCCCGCGGCGACCCCGTACACCGCGTCGCCCTACGCACCCTCGCCGTACAGTCCGGCCCCGTACGGCGCCCCCGCCTACGGCGCGGGCACGAACGGACTCGCGCTCGCCGGCCTCATCGTGTCGGCCGCCGGGTGGCTCGTACTCGGCGTCATCGCGAGCATCTCGGGCATCATCCTCTCGGCCTTCGGCCTCGCCCAGGCGCGCAAGCGCGCCGCCGCCGGCAACCCGAACACGGGCCGCTCGCTCGCGATGGCGGGACTCATCGTCGGCATCGTCGTCACGGCGATCGGCCTCATCCTCATCGTCGGCTACGTCGGCCTGATGATGTCGCTCACGACCAGCGGGTACTACTGAGCACGCGGTGAGCAGGTGAGCACGTGAGCACCCCCGCGACGGTCGCGCTGCGTGCGGCCGGCATCCCGTACACGGAACGCGCCTACGTGCACGATCCGGCGGTGACCGACTTCGGGCGCGAAGCGGCGGAGGCCCTCGGCGTCGAGGCCGACCGGGTGTTCAAGACGCTGCTCGCCGTGGTCGACTCGTCGCTCGTCGTCGGGATCGTGCCCGTCACCGGCAAGCTCGACCTCAAGGCACTCGCCGCGGCGGTCGGGGGCAAGAAGGCGGTCATGGCCGACCCCGCGGTCGCCGAGCGCCGCACAGGCTACATCGTCGGCGGCATCTCGCCGATCGGACAGAAGACGACGCACCCGACGGTGCTCGACGAGACGGCCGAGCTGTGGGATTCGGTGTTCGTGAGCGGCGGACGCCGCGGCCTCGACCTCGAGCTCGCCCCCGCCGACCTCGTACGTGCGACGGGCGCCCTCCTCGCGGACATCGCCCGCTGACCGATCGGCCGACCGCCGAGGCGATCAGGAGATCGTGATCGCCTCGGGAAGACCGCCGCTCGCGACCCACAGGGCGTCGAGTTCGGCGATCACGGCGGCGACGTCGGCGTCGAGGTTCTCGGTCGGGAACGGCTGACGCAGCTGCACCGCGATGGTCTGGACGGAGAGCTCCCCCTCGCCCTCCACCGGTGCCTCGCCCTCCACCGGTGCCTCGCCCTCGACCGGCGCCTCTCCCGCGACCGGCGCTTCGGTGTCGACGGGTGACTCCCCGGCGACCCCGGTCACCGTGAAGCCCAGGTGTCGGAATTGCGCCGGACCGGCGAGCAGGGTCTCCCAGTCGGCCAGACTCGCGAAGAACGTCGCCTGCTGCTCGAACGCGGCATCGGACGCCGCCCCCTCCGACCACGAGGCGTAGCTGTACACCTGCGAGGGCTGCGCGCCACCCAGGTCGCGCTCACCGGCCGGGAGGACGACGACGAGCTCGACGTCGGCACCGAGCGCGTGCCCGGCGACGGCGCGGTCGCGCACCTCGAGGATGGTCGTGGCGGCGTCTGCCGCGAGGATGTCGCCGGAGAGCGTCACCTTCACGCGTTCCGAGTCGACATCCACCTGGGTGACGCCGCCGATCGTGGCGAGCTCGTCTTCCAGCTCGGTGTCGGCCGTGGCCTGGCAACCCGCGAGCAGCAGGACGGCGACGACGGCAGGGGCGACGAGGCGGAGCCACCCGCGGGGGACGGAATGCGCGGTCGGCATGGTGGTGAGCCTAGTTCACGGCGCCTGCACGACCCGTCATCCGGTCGCTGCGGTCATCGGGCCGTCGCGAGCAGCCCGAGTTCGGCGGGCGTGGCGAGCAACGGGTGGTTGGGCACCACCCGCACCGTGTACCCGAACGACCCCGACCGGTCGAGTCGCACGGTGCCGTGGAAGGTCGCCGGGGCGCCGAGGTCGTGCGACTCGAGGTCGAGCCGCAGCCGCTGGATGTCGGTGAGCCGATCCCCTTCGCGCGCGTGGCCGGACACGAGCTCGACCTTCACGTCGTCGGGCGCGAGGTCACCCAGCTCGACGTACGCGCGCACGTGGAGCTCCTCGCCGAGCTGCGGGGTCGCGTCGACGCCCCCGGATTCCACGTGCGCGACGTGCACCGACGGCCAGCCCGCCTCCACCCGCGCCACCCACGAGGCGAGTTCACGGGCGGGCGTGAAGCCCGACGCCGAGATCGCCCGCTCGGCCCGCGCCGCGGGCGCGTAGAGCTTCTCGACGTACTCGCGCACCATCCGGTCGGCCGAGAGCTCCGGCGAGAGGGTGTGCAGGGTGTGCCGCATGTCGGCGACCCACTTCGGCGGCACGCCCTCGGCATCCCGTTCGTAGAAGCGCGGCGCCACCTGGTGCTCGAGCAGGTCGTAGAGCGATGCGGCTTCGAGGGCGTCGCGCTCGGCGCCGTCGCCCGCGGAGTCGGCCGAGGGGATCGCCCAGCCGTTGCGGTCGTCGTAGTACTCGTTCCACCAGCCGTCGAGGATCGACAGGTTGAGCGCGCCGTTCATCGCGGCCTTCATCCCCGACGTGCCGCACGCTTCGAGCGGACGCAGCGGGTTGTTGAGCCAGATGTCGCAGCCCGGGTAGAGGTGACGCGCCATCCCGATGTCGTAGTTCGGCAGGAAGACGATGCGGTGCCGCACGTCGAGACCCTGCGAGAACTCGACGAGTCGCTGGATGAGCCGCTTGCCTTCGTCGTCGGCGGGGTGCGACTTGCCCGCGATGACGAGCTGCACGGGGCGCTCGGGATGCGTCAGCAGGGCGCGTAGGCGCTCCTGGTCGTGCAGCATGAGGGTGAGCCGCTTATAGGTGGGAACGCGGCGCGCGAAGCCGATCGTCAGCACGTCGGGATCGAGCAGCGTGCGGAACCACGCCGGATCGGCGATGCCCGGGTTCTCTTCCGCCCAGGCCGCCGACATCCGCTGCCGGGCATCCTGCACGAGGTGCTCGCGCATCCGCCGCTTGAGCGCCCACAGGTCGGCGTCGGTGACGGCGGGCGACGACCAGTCGGCGGTGGTGGTGTCGCCGGTGCCGAGCTTCGCCGCGGCGAGCGCCGACACCTCGGGGTCGGTCCAGGTGGGGGCGTGCACGCCGTTCGTGACCGAGGTGATGGGCACGTCCTCGGCGTCGAAGTCGGGCCACAGCGCTTGGAACATGCCGCGGCTGACCTCGCCGTGCAGCTGCGAGACGCCGTTGGCGCGCTGCGCCAGCCGGAGGCCCATGACCGCCATGTTGAAGGCCGCCGGCTTGTCGTCGGGATGGCCGTCGCCTTCGTCCGGCTCGACGCCGAGGGCGAGCACGTCGTCGACGTCCACGCCGGGCAGCAGGTCGGTCGAGAAGTAGCGCTCGACGAGCGTCGACTCGAACCTGTCGATGCCGGCGGGCACCGGAGTGTGGGTCGTGAACACGGTGCCGGCGCGCACGACGCGCAGCGCCTCGGCGAACGACAGACCCTCGCCGATCAGGTCGGCGGCGCGCTCGAGTCCGAGGAATCCGGCGTGCCCTTCGTTGCTGTGGAACACCTCGGGCTCCGGGCGGTTCTCGAGCCCCGCGAAGAGCTTCACGGCGCGCGTACCGCCGATGCCGAGCAGCAGCTCCTGGAGCAGGCGGTGCTCTCCCCCGCCGCCGTAGAGGCGGTCGGTGACGCCGCGCAGCTCCTCGTCGTTCTCGGGGATGTCGGTGTCGAGCAGCAGGAGCGGCACCCGGCCGACATCCAGTCGCCAGATGCGGGCGGTGAGCGCCCGCCCCTCCGGGAGCGCGAGCACGACCTGCGCTGCCGCGCCGTCGGGGGTGCGGAGCACGCGCATCGGGAGACCGTCCGGGTCGACGACCGGGTAGCTCTCCTGCTGCCAGCCTTCGCGCGAGATGGCCTGCCGGAAGTAGCCGGCGCGGTAGAACAGCCCGACGCCGACGATGGGCACGCCGAGGTCGGAGGCGCTCTTGAGGTGGTCGCCGGCGAGGATGCCGAGGCCGCCCGAGTACTGCGGCAGCGCCGCGGCGATCCCGAACTCGGGTGAGAAGTAGGCGATCGAGCGGGGCGCGTCGGCGAGCGACTGGTACCAGCGCGGCTCGCTGAGGTAGGCGCGCAGGTCGTCGCGGAGCGCGTCCGCCCGGGCGACGAAGTCGTCGTCGGCCGCGAGTTCGTCGAGTCGCTCGGGCGAGACGTCGCCGAGCAGCCCGACCGGGTCGGAGTCGGCATCCCATGACGCGGGATCCACCTCCCGGAAGAGCGCGATCGTCGGCTGATGCCACGACCAGCGCAGGTTCGCGGCGAGCTCGTCGAGCGCGGCGAGCCGCGCGGGGAGGACGGGGCGGACGGTGAACCGTCGGATGGCCTTCACCGTTCGAGCCTACGTTCGCCCGGTTACCGTCGGGTTACAACCGCAGAGTAAGGCGGTGCGAGAGTCCCCCGACTCCCGCACCACTCGGGAAACCGAGCCCCCCTGGGAGGCGGTGCGAGAGTTCCCCGACTCCCGCACCACTCGGGCAACCGAGCACCCTGGGAGGCGGTGCGAGAGTCCCCCGACTCCCGCACCACTCGAGAAACGAGCACCCTGGGAGGCGGTGCGAGAGTCCCCCGACTCCCGCACCACTCGAGAAACCGAGCCCCCTGGGAGGCGGTGCGAGAGTCCCCCGACTCCCGCACCGCCGACCCCCTCGGTGACCGGTGGCGACCCGCTCGCCACCGTGACGTCACCTGAGTGACCGCACGCGGAACGCGGCGCGACCGCTCGGGGCCCCGATCGCGGCCCCCGCCGCGACCGGATCGTCACCGACGCGAAGGCGTCGTGGATCGTCGATCATCATCCGTCCGCCCCCTCCGACGTCGGTTGTCGTGAACGGAGTTCCGCACCCTGCCGAAAACGGCCCCCCGGGAATTCGAGCGCGTGTGTGTACCCCGCGCCCAGGATAGCCGCGGATCACCCGCACGTCACCCTTTCGGGGAGGGTTCCGACGGCCGCGTCCGGGCCGGGCTTAGCCCGTCGAGCGGCATCCGGCAACCACCTCGGAACCCTTCGGGCGACGCACTACGGTCGAGACATGGCTGCCGAATCCGCCACCCGCTCCCCGGCCGCGCGCACCCAGGGGAAGCTCGGCCGCATCCCGATCCGCGATCTCCGTCCTCGCCAGAGCGAGAACCTCTGGGCCGCGAACGCCTACGTGGGCGAGGTCGTGCCGTTCGAGGCGACCGTGTTCCGCGAGGGCCACGACCTGCTGCACGTCGAGGTGCGCGTCACCGACCCGTCGGGTACGACGACGAGCCACCCGATGTCGTCGACGGCCCCCGGCACCGACCGTTGGCGGGCGGACGTGCTCGTCGACACGACCGGCGCGTGGCGCTGGTCGGTGCATGCGGCGTCCGACGATTGGGCGACGTGGCTGCACACGGCCGACGTCAAGATCGCCGCCGATCAGGATGTCGAGGTCGTCTTCGCGATGGGCGTCGCGCTCCTGAAGCGCGGCACGGGCACGGTATTCGCCGACGCCGCACGGGCGCTCGCGGACGCCGGGCTCAGCCCCGCCGCGCGCCTCAAGGTCGCGCACGACCCGCGGCTCGCGACGGCGATCGCCGCCGCTCCCCTGCTCTCGCTCGAGACCGCCTCGCAGGAGCAGGTGCTGCGCGTCGAGCGCGCCCGAGCGGCTGTCGGCTCCTGGTACGAGTTCTTCCCGCGCTCCGAGGGCGCCAAGCAGGCGAAGAACGGCACCTGGACCTCGGGCACCTTCCGCACTGCGGCGAAGCGACTCCCCGGCGTCGCCGCGATGGGCTTCGACGTGCTCTACCTGCCGCCCATCCACCCGATCGGTGTCGCCTTCCGCAAGGGGCCGAACAACACCCCCGAGGCGGCCCCGAACGACCCGGGCAGCCCGTGGGCGATCGGCGGCCCGATGGGCGACGGCACGAACGGCGGGCACGACGCCATCCATCCCGACCTCGGCACGCTCGACGACTTCCGCTTCTTCGTCGCGCAGGCCGAGAAGAACGGACTCGAGGTCGCGCTCGACCTCGCCCTGCAGTGCTCGCCCGACCACCCGTGGGTGACCGAGCATCCCGAGTGGTTCACCCACCGGCCCGACGGCACGATCGCCTACGCCGAGAACCCGCCGAAGAAGTACCAGGACATCTATCCGCTCGACTTCGACACCGACCCCGAGGGGCTGTCGGCGGAGGTGCTGCGCATCGTCGAGCACTGGATCGCGCAGGGCGTGAAGATCTTCCGCGTCGACAATCCGCACACGAAGCCGCTGTGGTTCTGGGAGTGGTTGCTCGGGCAGGTCGCTCGCGAGCATCCCGAGGTCGTGTTCCTCGCCGAGGCGTTCACCCGACCGGCGATGCTCCACGCGCTCGCCGAGGCGGGGTTCCAGCAGTCGTACACGTACTTCACGTGGCGCAACACGAAGACCGAGCTCGAGGAGTTCCTCACCGGTCTCGCCACCGAGTCCGCCGACTACCTGCACCCCAACCTGTTCGTGAACACCCCCGACATCCTCACCGCCTACCTGCAGTTCGGCGGGCCGGCGGCGTACAAGATCCGGGCCGCGATTGCGGCGACGGCGAGCCCGTCGTGGGGCGTCTACGCGGGCTACGAGCTGTTCGAGGACGTCGCCCGACCCGGCAGCGAGGAGAACATCGACAACGAGAAGTACGAGTACAAGGCGCGCGACTGGGCGCTCGCGGAGAAGACCGGACGCACGCTCGCGCCCTACCTCACGATGCTCAACCGCGTGCGGCGGGAGCATCCCGCGCTGTCGCAGCTGCGCAACCTGCGCGTGCATTGGAGCGACGACGACTCCGTGCTCGTCTACTCGAAGTTCCTCCCCGCCCGCTTCGGCCCGAAGGGGCGACCCGACGGCGTCATCGTCGTCGCGAACGTCGACCCGCACTCGGTGCGCGAGACGACGGTGCATCTCGACCTGAGCAGACTGGGACTCGACCCCGGCGCGGCGTTCGAGGTGACGGATGCCGTCACCGGCCAGCGCTGGACGTGGGGCGACTCGAACTTCGTGCGACTCGACGCGTTCACGGAGCCCGTGCACATCCTCTCGGTCGAATACCCGACGGGAGCGAAGCGATGAGCCCGGCTCGCAAGAAGACGCCCGCCGTGGGGGCGCTCCCCGAACTCGACCCGCGCCTCGTCGCCGAGCTCGCGGGCGGCGCGCATCCCCGCCCCCACGACTGGCTCGGCCAGCATCCCGTCGAGGGCGGCCACGTCATCCGCGCGGTGCGCCCGCTCGCGCTCGGCGTGACGGCGATCCGTCGGGATGCCACCCGCGTCGCGCTCGCGCACGTCGCCGACGGCCTGTGGCAGGGTTTCGCCCCCGGTGAGGGGCAGGCGTACGACCTCGAGACGACGTACGCCGACGGCCCCACGTGGACCGCCGACGACCCCTACCGCTTCGTGCCGAGCGTCGGCGAGGTCGACCTCTACCTGTGGGGCGAGGGCCGCCACGAGCAGCTCTGGCACGTGCTCGGCGCGCATCACCGTCCGCACGAGGACGTCACCGGCACGAGCTTCTCGGTCTGGGCGCCGCACGCACGGGCCGCGCGCGTGGTCGGCGACTTCAACTCCTGGTCGGGCGTCGGCCACGCGATGCGCCGCCTCGACGACAACGGCGTCTGGGAGCTCTTCATCCCGGGCCTCGAGCCGGGCACGACCTACAAGTTCGAGCTGCTCACCCAGGCCGGCGACTGGGTCACCCGTGCCGACCCGATGGCGCGCTACACCGAGGTGCCGCCGGCGACCGCGTCGCGTGTCGTGGAGTCGCTCCACGAGTGGCACGACTCGACGTGGCTCGCTCAGCGCGCCGCCCACGACCCGCACGACTCCGCGATGAGCATCTACGAGCTGCACCTCGGCTCGTGGCGACCCGGACTCTCGTATCGCGAACTCGCCGACCAACTCATCGAGTACGTCCACGAGCTCGGCTTCACGCACGTCGAGTTCCTCCCTGTCGCCGAGCATCCGTACGGTCCGTCCTGGGGCTACCAGGTGACCGGGTACTACGCCCCGACCAGCCGCTTCGGGCATCCCGACGACTTCAAGTTCCTCGTCGACCGCCTGCACCAGGCCGGCATCGGCGTCATCGTCGACTGGGTGCCCGCGCACTTCCCGAAAGACGAGTGGGCACTCGCCAACTTCGACGGGCAGCCGCTCTACGAGCACTCCGACCCGCGGCGCGGCGAGCAGCCCGACTGGGGCACCCTGGTCTTCGACTTCGGTCACTCGCAGGTACGCAACTTCCTCGTCGCCAACGCGCTCTACTGGCTCGAGGAGTTCCACGTCGACGGGCTGCGGGTGGATGCCGTCGCCTCGATGCTCTACCTCGACTACTCCCGTAAAGACGGCGAGTGGCTGCCCAACGAGCACGGCGGCCGCGAGAACCTCCAGGCGATCTCATTCCTCCAGGAGGTCAACGCGACCGCCTACAAGCGCAACCCGGGCGTCGTGATGATCGCCGAGGAGTCGACCTCGTGGCCCGGCGTCACCGGCCGCACATCGGACGGCGGCGGACTCGGCTTCGGGCTGAAGTGGAACATGGGTTGGATGCATGACTCGCTCGAGTACGTGCACGAAGACCCGATGTGGCGCTCGCACCACCACGGCAAGATCACCTTCTCGTTCGTCTACGCGTGGAGCGAGAACTTCCTGCTGCCGATCTCGCACGACGAGGTCGTGCACGGCAAAGGCTCGCTGCTCGGCAAGATGCCCGGCGACCAGTGGCAGAAGCTCGCGAACATGCGGGTGTTCCTGGCGTTCATGTGGGCGCACCCCGGCAAGCAGCTGCTCTTCATGGGTTCCGAGTTCGGCCAGCCTTCCGAGTGGAGCGAGCAGCGCGGCCTCGACTGGTGGATCCTCGACCAGCCCGCGCATCAAGGGCTCTCGCGGCTCGTCTCGTCGCTCAACCGCGTCTATCGCGAGAACCCCGCGCTGTGGGAGCAGGACCACGCCCCCGCCGGTTTCGAGCTGCTCGCCAACGACCCGGGCGCCAACGTGCTCGTCTTCACGCGCTGGTCGCGCTCCGGTGAAGCCATGGTCTGCGCCGTCAATTTCGGCGGCAACACGGTCGGTCCGTACCGCATCCCGCTGCCGTCCGCGGGCACGTGGGACGAGGTGCTCAACACCGACGCCACCGAGTACGGCGGCTCGGGGGTGGGCAACTACGGCTCGGTCGTCGCCTCGGAGGAGCCCTGGGGTGGCAAGCCCGCCTCGGTGGAGCTCACCTTGCCGCCGCTCGCGGCCGTGTGGTTGCGCGCCGCGCGCTGAGCCTCGACCCGCCGGGCGACGGCGCGGGCCTGAGACGCGCGCATCCGCGCGCGTTCGGGCACGTCGCTGAGCGGGGGCAGCTCGATCGGCCCCTCCTGCGCGATCAGGTCCAGCTGGCGGACGTACTGCCAGCCTTCGAGGATCAGGACGCTCGCCACGAGCGTCGACCCGCCGAGGATCGCCGGAATCCACGCAAACCAGGCATCGAAGCCGACGGTTCCTCCGATCGAGGCGATCACGACCGCCGCCACGAGAAGGAGGGTGGCGGGCACCGTGAGCGCGACCGTCAGGCGTCGAAGCCAGTCGGGGAGAGCGGCGAACGGCAGCCGACCCTGCTGTTCGAGGAAGTCGTAGCGCGCATTCATCCGGAATCCCGCTCGCCTCTCTACGGAGGGTGATCGCCCGCCGTCAGTACAGCAGCAGGGTGAGACGCCGGCGGGCGGCGACGACGCGGGGATCGTCGGCGCCGGCGATCTCGAAGTACTCGAGCAGTCGGGCGCGCACGGCGTCGCGCGCGTCGCCGTCGAGCGACGGGAAGAGGTCGAGCAGGCGCGCGAAGGCGTCGTCGAGGTGGCCGCCGCTCACGTCGAGGTCGGCGACAGCGAGCTGGGCGGCGGCCGAGGCGGGGGCATCCGCCGCGGCCTTGCGCACGTCGTCGGCGACGGCGCCGTCGAGACGCTGGAGCAGGGATGCCTGCGCGAGTCCGGCGACGGCGAGCGTGTCGCGCGGGTTGGCGGTGATCGCGCGCCGGTAGGCGTCGACGGCGGTCGCGTAGTCGCCCGCCGAGATGGCGTCGAACGCCTCCTGGTGAAGCGGGGGCAGCGGCTCCTCGACCGGCTCCGCGTCGTCGGCCGCGGGTGCCTCCGGACCCGGGTCGACGGACCCGGTGATGCCGTTCTGCTGAGCGAGCTGCAGCAACTGGTCGAACACCTGCCGCAGCTGCGCGTCGTCGGGGGTCCCCGCGAACAGCGGCACGGGCCGCCCGCCGAGGATCGCGAAGCTCGCCGGCACCTCGCGCACCTGGAACGCCTCCGCGACGCCCGGGTTCGCCTGCGCATCGACCGTCGCCAGCACGAGGCGCCCGCCGTACGACTCGACGACGGGGCCGAGCGCCGGCGCGATGCCCGCCGCGTACAGCTCCACGACGACGGGCACGCTCGCAGAGAGCTCGACGATCTGGGGGAACGTCGCGTCGGTGACCTCGACGACGACGCCGCTCGGGGCGGCATCCGCCGCTCCGTCGGCGCCGGGCGCGGGGGCTGGGGTGTTCGCGCGCCGTACGAGACCGGAGAGGTCGACGGCTCCGCGCAGGTTGGGTCCGGGGGTGCTCATCGGATCCAGCTTGGCATCCCGCGGCGGCGTCAGCCGACCTCGACGGCGGAGACGAGACCCTGCGCGTAGCCGAGGAGCACGATCTTGCCGTCCGTGTCGGCCACCGGCGGCACGTAGAACAGCAGCTGGAGCCCATACGTGGCGACGACGCCGCGCGTCGACTGCTCCTTACCGAGAAGCGCCTTGACCTGGCCTCGCGCGTTCACGGCGGCACCGGCCTCGACCGGGGTCACCGTCTCGACGTCGTCGAGGTTGACCGCCACGATCTGACCCGAGTCGTTCGTGCTGAACGCCGACACGGGTGCGTCGCCCGGACCGTTGGAGAGGTCCATCGTGGCGCTCGGCGGGAGCTCGGCCCGGCGTGCCGCCTTGAACTCGGCACCGATCTGCTCGCGGAGGCTGTCGCCGTCGGCCTCGAAGAGGTCGAAGGTCTCGCTCTCCTCGCCGTTGATCAGGATGTCGCCGTACGCCGCCGCCACATCCTCCGGCGCGAGCAGGGCCAGGTTGTTGCCGGGCGGCAGCACGGCGGCGCCGATCTCGGTCGGGGCGACGTCGGGAACCGTGGCGATGAGCGTCACCGCGTACGCGATCTTGTAGTTGTCGCGCGGCGTCTCCTGCGTGAGCACGAGGCCGAGGGGGGCGCTGCCCTCCGACCTGGCGACAGCGAACACCGACCGCGGCCACACCTCGGACTGTTGAGGCAGCACGATCTCGACATCCTGGTCGGGGATCGGCGCGAGCGCAGCGACCGAGGAGTCAGCCGCACGGATGGCGTAGTTCGCGGTGCGCAACTCGAGCGCGGCGCCCGTGAGCCGCTCGGCGGCGAGAGTCGCGTCGGCGGCAGCGTCGGCATCCGCGACGGCGTCCGCGGCGTCGACGAGGATGGAGCCGAACTGGCCCTTCGTCACGACGACGGGCGGAGTCTCGAAGCCGGGGGTCGCGCTCGCGGACGGGTCGACGAGGTCGGTCGCGACCGTGCATCCGGTGAGCACGAGGGCGAGTGCCGTGCCGACGGCGACGAAGGCACGACGACGTCCGCCCGAGCGCGGTCGCGCGGGCTCCAGCACGGGGATCTGGCCGGTCGCCACCTTGTCACCCTTCGACGGCTTGAGCCGCGGCGGCTTGGGCCGACGCGGAAGGCGCGGCGTCGAGCGGCGCGGGCCGCGGCGCCCACGCGCGTGCACGAGAGCCCAGAGGAAGGCGCCGAGACCGACGAGCAGGATCGCGATGCCCCCGACGATGAGCGGACCCGAGAAGGGCGCGGAGTTGTCGAGCGGCCAGGTGTTGTCGATCGTGAGAGGTGCGGTGGCGTCGGCGGCGCCCTCCGTGGTCTCGTCGGTCGCTTCCCCGTCGGTAGCCTCCCCGTCGGCCGCCGCAGCGTCCTCCGCCGTGCCGACGCCCGGCACCGCCGCGATGATGACGGAGATGCCCTCGGGCGCGTTGATCTTGCGGGTCAGCACATCGGTGCCGGTGAACTCGCGGAGCCAGAGGTCCGACCCGACGGGAGACGGCACCTCCTCGGCGGGCTCGGTGCCCTGCACGACGCGGTTCGTCAACTCGCCCACCTCGGCATCCCAGCCGATCTCGTTGTAGCCGGCGTCGCCGACCCACGCCATCACGTCGGCCGTGCGGCCGTAGGCGAGCACGAGGTCGCCTTCGCCCCCGACCTCGATGCTCTGGGTGCCCGCATTCGCGTTGAGCGTCGACGCGTCGATGACGGTCAGCGGCGCGGCTCCGGTGACGACGGACGAGGAGACCGACGCCGGTCCGGCGAGCACGGTGCGCTGAGCGACGCCGAGTCCGATGGCGGCGGCGGCGAGGACGAAGGCGACGATCGCGACAACGAATCGCACGGGTGGGTACCTCCCGGCGGGTAAGGGCAAATGACATTCCAGAGTACCGGGGCACCTGGGCGGTGCCTGGGAGCAGGCTGGACCCGAGCCCGGCCCGGGCCTGTCCCACGGGGACATCCCCCGGTCCCGCGAGCCCCCCGGGTCGTTACACTCGGAGGGTTCCGCGTGGTCGGGACGGCCTCCATCACCGACATCCAGATTCATCGAACGGGGAGCTCACTGTGGCGTCCGAGGACACGGGATTCAGCACCGAACTGCGGGGCTACAAGAAGGACGAGGTCGACTCGGTCGTCAGCGAGCTGCGCCGTGACCTCATGCGGGCCAACGCCGAGAAGAACGATCAGGCCAAGGAGATCAAACGTCTCCAGGCGGTCGGCGAAGACCTGCAGGCCGAGCTCGACGAGGTCGGCAGCCCCACCTACTCCGGCCTCGGCACCAAGCTCGAGAACACGCTGCGCATCGCCGAAGAGCAGTCGACGCGCCTCATCAGCCAGGCCGACATCGACGCGGAGCGCATGCGCCAGGCCGTGCAGCAGGAGGTCGACTCCCTCCGCGCGGAGGCCGCCGCCCACGCCGAGAATCTCGTCACGCAGGCGCGCGCCGAGGTCGAGCGCACGATCCGGGATGCCCAGGACGACGCCGCCTCGATCGTCGCCGGGGCGCGCGCCGAAGCCGAGACCGTCACGCAGGACGCCCTCCGCGAAGCCGCCGCCATCCGCGGTGCCGCCGCGACCGAGGTGGCCGAGTCGCGCGCCGCGGGCAAGCGCGAGATCGCCGCGCAACGCGCCGAGGTCGAGCACGAGCTCGCCGAGCTGCGCACGGCCGCGCAGCGCGAGGTGTCCGACGCCCGCGAAGCCGCGTCGGCGCTCGCTCGCGAGACGGAGCGCACGCGCGCCGAGTTCGAGGCCGAGAGCGCCCGCCTGCGGAGCGACCTGGAGCGCGAGCTCGAGGAGGCGCGCACCAACCTCGAACGCGACACGGCGGATGCCCGCATCGCCCTCGAGAACGACACGAAAGCCGCGAACGAGGCGCTCGACGCCGACACCCAGCGTGCCCGCGCCGAACTCGACGCGTCGACGAAGAAGCAGAAGTCGGAGCTCGCTGCCGAAGCAGCCCGCACCCGCGGCGAGCTCGAAGCCGAGATCACGACCCGCCGGGCCGCGCTCGAAGCGGAGATCTCGAGCGGCAAGGCGGCGCTCGAGGCCGAGATCACGAACGGCAAGGCCGCACTCGAGGCCGAGATCACCGGTGCCCGCGAGGCGTGGGAGGCCGAGTCCACCGGCGCACGCGAGTCCCTCGCCGCCGAGCTCGCCCACGCGCGCTCGGAGTCGGAGAACGAGATCGCGCAGGCGCGCGCCGAGCTCGCCTCCGAGCTGGAGAAGCAGCGCACCGACCTGGCGCGTGAGCTCGCGAAGCAGCGCGCCGAGCTGGCGCAAGAGGTCGAGACGACCCGCGCGCGCATCCAACACGACACGGATGGCCTGCAGGCGAAGCTGCTGGCCACCGCCGAGCAGGCCCGCGCCGACCTCGATGTCGAGCTCACCGCCCGCCGCGACGAGGCCGAGAAGGAGTACGTCCTCAAGCACCAGGAGGCCGCGGCCGTCACCCAGAAGTACCTCGACGAAGCCCAGGCTCAGCTCGCCGCGGCGACCGCCTCGGCGGCCGAGCAGCGTGCCGAGGCGCAGCGCCCCGCGACCACGAGCAAGGCCGAGGCGAAGGCGCTGCTCGACGAGGCGAAGAAGAACGCGGCGACCGTCACCGACGAGTCGACGGCGAAGGCGAAGGCCCTCGTCGCCGACGCCGAGGAGCGGGCGGCGAAGCTGCTCGGCGACGCGGAGGAGCGTCTCGTGCAGATCCGTCTCGAACGCGAGTCGGTCGCCGGCTACATCCAGAGCCTGCGCGGCGTGCTCGCCTCGGCCGAGAAGGCCGCGACCGACCACGGGTTCCCGGCGGGCGTGCCCGACGAGCCCGAGACGCCCGAGGTCGCGGTCGTCGAGACCCCCGACGGCGATGTCGACGAAGACACGCGCGAGCGCGAGCACGCCGGCTGACATCCGGCGACGCACGGGGCGGATAACCTGACCTCGTGAAGATCCAGAACCCGTTCCGGCTCGGCCTGTTCGGCGGCCTCGGCGTCATCGTCGCCGTCGCCCTCGGAGCGGCGGTCGGGTCGCTCGCGACCGTGCTCACCTACGTCGGCGCGGCGCTGTTCCTCGCCCTCGGCATCGACCCGCTCGTGTCGTGGCTCGAGAAGCACGGCTGGAAGCGACCGGTCGCGATCCTCACGGTGCTCATCGGCATCCTCGGGATCGTCGCGGCCTTCATCTTCGCCGTCGTGCCGGTCATCGTCGAACAGGTCGGCAACCTCATCGAACAGGCCCCCGGGGTCATCGACGCCGTCCTGAGCGGGCAGGTCGAGACGTGGTGGGATGCCTCGTTCCCCTGGCTGCCCTACCAGACGGCGCTCGACAACGTGACCTCGTTCCTCGAGGACAACTTCGAGGGCATCACCGGCGGGGTTCTCGGAACGGTGCTGGGCATCGCCGCCGGCGCGTTCGGCGTGGTGATCGTGCTCATCCTGATGCTCTACTTCGTCGGTTCGCTCGCGAGCATCAAGCGCGGCCTCTACCAGCTCGTCCCCGCGACCAAGCGCGAGAAGTTCATCGACATCGCCGAGCAGATCATGGACTCGGTCGGACGCTTCGTCGTCGGGCAGGTGTCGATGGGGCTCATCAACGGCATCCTGTCGATCATCTTCCTCACGGTGCTCGGCTGGATCCTCGGCGACCCCATCGAGTACGCCGCCCTCCTCGCCTTCCTCGCCGGCCTGTTCTCGCTCGTCCCCCTCGTCGGAACGATCACGGGCACGATCGTCATCACCCTCGCGGTGTGGGCGTTCGACGGCTTCCCGGCGGTGCTCATCGTCGGCATCTACTACCTCGTCTACATGCAGCTCGAGGCGTACCTGATCAGCCCGAACGTGATGAACCGGGCCGTGAAGGTGCCGGGCGTCGTCGTCGTGGTCGCGGCGCTCTCCGGCGGAACGCTGCTCGGCATCCTCGGCGCCCTCGTCGCGATCCCCGTCGCGGCGGCGATCCTGCTCATCGTGAAGCAGGTCATCATCCCCCGGCAGAACGAGCTCTAGTAGCACGCCGAGACCGCGGAGGCGGGCGGCGGGCGTGTGGGAGGCAATCGGGGTAGGGGTCCCCGTTCTTGCCTCGCGCACGCTCGCCGGCCGCCGACCCCCGCGAGCGAGTCACAGCGCCTCCGCCTTGGCCCGCAGCACGGCAGCCTCGCGGTCGTTGGCGGTGAGGGATGCCGCCTCCAGCAGGTCGGCACGTGCCTCCTCGGTGCGGCCGAGTCGGGCGAGCAGTTCACCGCGCACGCTCGGCAGCAGATGCGAGCCGCGCAGCTCGTCGGCGGCCGCGAGCCGGTCGACGATGCGCAGCGCGTTCGCGGGCCCCGTCGCCATCGAGACGGCGACGGCACGGTTGAGTTCGACGACGGGGTTCGGGGCGAGCCGACCGAGAGCCTCGTAGAGCACGACGATCTCGTCCCAGTCGGTCGCCTCGACGTTCGGCGCGACGGCGTGACAGCGCGCGATGGAGGCCTGCAGCGCGTAGTTGCCCCGGCCACGACCGAGAGCGTCGCCACGCGCGAGCGCCGAGACGCCACGCGCGATCTGCCTCCGGTCCCAGCGCGTGCGGTCCTGGTCGGCGAGCAGGACCGGGCTTCCGTCGGGCGTCTCGCGGGCGCCGAACCGCGACGACTGGAACTCCATGAGGGCGACGAGTCCGTGCACCTCCGGTTCGCGCGGCACGAGTTCGGCGATCACCCGCCCGAGGCGCAGCGCCTCCGCCGCGAGGTCACGCCTCACCCACCGCTCCCCCGACGTCGCGCTGTAGCCCTCGGTGAAGACCAGGTAGACCACGCCGAGCACCGCGCCGAGCCGCGCCGGCCACTCCGACGGGTCGGGCACCTCGAACGGCACGTGCGCCGCCGCGAGGGTCTTCTTCGCCCGCACGATGCGCTGCTGCACCGTGGCGACCGGCACGAGGAACATGCGCGCGATCTCCTCCGTCGTGAGACCCGCGACCACGCGCAGCGTCAGCGCGACCTGCGCTTCGCGCGACAGCACCGGATGGCAGGCCGTGAACACGAGGCGCAGCAGGTCGTCGGGGATCGGCTCCCACTCCTCCTCCGCGGCCTCGTCGAGGTCTCGGGCGAGGGCGCGGTAGCGCTCGTCGCGCCGCTCCCGGCGGCGCCATCCATCGATCGCCTTCCGCTTCGCCACCGCCGTGAGCCACGCGGCGGGATTGTCGGGGACGCCCTCGTCGGCCCATTGCGTGAGGGCGTCGGCGACGGCGTCGTGGGCGAGATCCTCGGCGAGTCCGAGGTCGCCCGTCAGGCGGGCGAGGGTCGCGACGACCCTCGCCCCCTCGATGCGCCAGATGGCGTCGAGCCGCCGGGAGACGTCGGTCACATCGACCCCTGCTCGCGCCAGCCCTTCTCCTTCTGGATGAACTCGTTGTCCTGGAACGACTCGAAGTCGGAGTCGTCGGTGACCCGGCGGATCTCGGTCTTCGAGCCACGCGTGAGCGGCATCTTGAGCGCCCACTCGACGGCCTCCTCACGGCTCGACACCTCGAGGATGTAGAAGCCGTTGAACAGCTCGTGCACCTCGCCGTAGGGGCCGTCGGTGACGATCGGCTTCTCGCCCGTGTGGTCGATCACGACGCTGTCGTTCGGGGCGAGCCCCTCACCGGCGACGAGCACGCCCGCGTTGACGAGCTGCTCGTTGAAGGCGCCGACCTGGTTGATGATGTCCTCGAACGGGATGTCGTTCGCCCAGAGCTCCGCCTCGGCGGTCGGACGCATGATGAGCATGTACTTCGGCATTGTCGTTCTCCTCGGTTCGCGAGCTCCGGATGAGCTCTCTACTCAGGACGTCGAACGGCGACGCGCTCGATCGACATCGTGTGCGGAAGAATCTCCGCGCTCATCCCCAGGTCGCGGGGAGCGGCAGCGCGGACGGGTTCACGCGCCCCACGATCTCGCTCAACACGCGCGTCGTGTACGTCTCGCCGACCCAGAGGTGCTTGGCACCCTCGACCGCGACCAGGTCGACGTCGGGAAGCACGGCGAACTTCTCGCGCGCCTCATCCGGCTTCAAGAAGTCGTCGAGCTCGGGCACGAGTGCGACGACGGGCACGTCGCGCTCCGCCCACGGGGCGAGCTCCTCAGGCGTCGTACGGCGGAGCGGCGGCGAGAGCAGGATGACGCCCGAGATCGGGAAAGGCAGTCCATGCTTGAGTGCGACCTCGGTACCGAACGACCAGCCGACGAGCCACGGATTCGGCAGGCCGCGCTCCGCGACGAAGGTCATCGCCGCGGCGAGGTCGAGACGCTCGTCGATCCCGTCACCGAAGGAGCCCTCGCTCGTGCCGCGCGGCGACGTCACGCCGCGGAAGTTGAACCGCAGCACCGCGAGGTCGGCGAGCGCCGGCAGCCGGTTCGCCGCCTTGCGGATGACGTGGGAGTCCATGAAGCCGCCGTGGGTCGGGAGCGGATGCAGGAACACGAGGGTCGCCACGGGATCGCGCTCGAGCGGCAACGCCAACTCGCCGACGAGGGTCAGCCCGTCCTCCGTGTGCAGCTCGATGTCCTCGCGGCGTGCGGGCAGCTCGACGCCGGCCCGGATGTCGATCGTCACGCTCCGATCCTCCAGCACTGCGAATGCCAGTGCCGACGGGCGGCGAGGTCGTTCGCCTCGCCCATGATGCCGTCGGCCCGCCACGCCACGAGATGCGCGACGCCCACCGAGATCTCGAGCCCGCACCCGGGGCACGTGTACACCTTCGCGGCACTCGACGCCGCCTGCGGCTGCACGTTCCACGTTCCGTCCCGCCGCACCTCCGTGCGCAGGCGCCCGCGCAGGGCCTTCTCGAGGTCGAGCGGTTCGACCTCCTCGCGGCGTCTGTTGGAGCGGGGCATGTTTCTCAGCTTACGAACTCGGGTGTCGGTGGCGGGGGGGGGCGTTCGCGAGTCAAGAGCGGGGACCCCTACCCCGATTGACTCGCGAACGGGCCTCCCCACCACCTCGCTCTCGGCGCGTGCTAGTCGCGGCCGCCTGAGTCGATCTGGGCAAGCCTGGTCTCTTCGAGATCCAAGTGGGACTGCGCCTGCTGGAGGATGCGTGAGGGGTAGGCGCCACGGGAGCGGGCCTCCAGGAGGGCGGCGCGCTCGGCATCCAACACCTGGCGGCGCAGCTCGCGGTACTGCTGGTGCGGGGAGTCGGCGAGGCTCTCGTCGTCGCCGTGGTCCGCCTTCTCCCAGGCGACGGCGGCGGCGAGCGAGGTGTCCTGCCGCACGCGCTCGACGACCGACTCGTCGGCGACGACGTCGTCGGGCAGCCGGGGGTCGTCGAGGGTCGCGAGGCCGGCAGCCTCCATCTCGTCGAGGAGGGTCGCGAGTTCGCGGCGGTCGGCGGCGTGATCGGAGCCACGGATGCCGGTCCAGCGGATCACGAGCGGCAGGGTCCCACCCTGCACGAGGAGGGTCACGATCGCGACGGTGAACGCGATGAGCACGAGCTGCTCGTAGTAGGGCGTCTCGCGCGGCAGCGACTGAGCGGCGGCGAGGGTGACGACCCCGCGCATCCCGGCCCAGCCGAGCACGACGCCGCCGCGCCAGCCCAGCCCGTCGGCGCGGAGGGCGACGACGTCGTTGCGGTACTGCTCGGACCGGCGCAGGAACAGGCGCACGCGCCTCTCGGCCCGGGGCGACCCCGTCGTGTCGAACGCGCGCACCCGGTCGACCGCCGCGAGGTGCTGCTCGGCGCGGTCCGCGTGGCGCCGCTCCGCCCGGCGCACGACGAGGAGGAGGGGCCAGACGAAGCCGAATCGCAGCACCATGAGGATGAGCGCCGCGAGCACGCCGAGCGCGACGGCGTGATGCCACGCGAGTTCGCCGTCCTCGATCTCGGCCACGATCCCGGCGAGCTGCGCGCCCATGAGCAGGAAGACGCCGTTCTCGAGCACGAACTGGAGGGTGCGCCAGTTGAGCCGCTCGGTGACGCGCGACTGTGGACTGAACTTCGCACTCTGGTGGCCCGAGTAGATGCCCGCGGCGACGACCGCGATCACGCCCGACGCGCCCAGCTCCTCGGCGGGGAGGTAGGCGATGAACGGCACCGCGAACGAGATCGCCGTGTCGAGGATCGGCTGATCCAGCTTGCGCCGCACGACGACGGCGACGACGCCGACGACCAGCCCGATGCCGGCGGCGACGACGACCGCGTAGCCGAAGTCGCCGACGCTCGCCCAGACGTCGAACGTGCCCGAGGCGGTCAGCGCAGCGGCCGCGATCGCCGTGCGCAGCATCACGAGAGCGGTCGCGTCGTTGACGAGCCCCTCGCCCTCGAGGATGGCGAGCAGCCGCGGCGGCAGCCCGAGTCGCTTCCCGATGGAGGTCGCGGCGACGACGTCGGTCGGGCTGATGACCGCACCGAGGGCGATCGCCGTCGCGAGGTCGAGGTCGGGCAGCAGCGCGAAGAGCACGAACCCGGTGAGCAGCGCGCTGCCGATCACGAGCAGCACCGACAGGGCGGAGATCGACCCGAAGTTGCGGCGGAAGTCGACGACCGGCAGCTGGATGGCGGCCGCGTAGAGCAGAAGCGGCAGCACCCCCATGAGGATGAACTCGGGCTCCACCTCGATCACCGGCACGCCCGGGATGAAGCTGTAGGCGATGCCCACGAGCACGAGGAGAAGCGGCGCGGCGACCCCGAGCCTGGAGGAGAACGCCGCCGCGGCGACGATGAGCACGATGCCGGCGATGGCGACGAGTGCGTAGTCGAAGCCCATGCGTCGAGGCTAGCCCCGGCTCAGTACCAGCCCTTGCGCTCGCTGTGCTCCCACGCACCGCACGGGGTGCCGTAGCGCCCCGCGATGTAGCCGAGCCCCCAGGTGATCTGCGTGGTCGGGTTGGTCTGCCAGTCGTCGCCGGCACTCGCCATCTTGTTGCCAGGCGGCGCCTGCGGGATGCCGTAGGCGCCACTGCTCACGTTGTGGGCGTAGACGTTCCAGTGCGATTCGCGGTTCCAGAGTGCGACGAGACACTCGAACTCGCTCTGGTTCCAGCCGCGCGCGAGCACCATGTCGTAGGCGATCGCCTGCGCCGTGCCGGCATCCGGCGTGCCGACCGCGGGCGCCGTGCGGATGCGGGTGATGTCGTACCCGTCGCGCGCGCTGCGCGGGTGTTCGGGGTCGGCGATGACGAGGCTCTGCCCCGGCAGGTCGACCTCGGGCGCGAGGGTGCGCGCCGCCGTGGGCTCGTTCGGCGTCAGCGACGCGGTGAGGAAGGCGAAGGTCACGAGCGTCGCGAACGCGGGCAGCGACCAGCGCGAGCGGACGTGCCGCTCGGCGTTCAGTTCCGGCGTCGGGGGGCTGGAAGAGAGCCCCCGCCGGCGATAGCCGCTCACAGTTCCGGGATTCTACGCGGCCCGACTGACGAACGGCAGGACCCGAGCGGGGGACGCTGCTCGGCGCCCGGGATCGGGCTCAGTCGACCGTCTGCAGCAGGTCGATGACGGCGTCGATCACGACATCCACCTGGGTCTCCTCGTAGCCGCCGCGCTGGCGGGCGAAGAGCACGGCGCGGGCGTCGGCGACCGTGAGTTCGCCACCGAGTTGAAGGTGGGCCGCGACGCGGTCGGCGAACGCGTCGACGTCGCGCACCGAGTAGCCGCCCGTGAAGATCCCGACGCGGCGGAACCGGTGGCCTCGCGCGCGGGTGACCCGGTCGAGCAGCAGCTGGGCTTCGGAGCGCGCCTGCTGGTAGACCCCGTTGTCGCCGACCTGGGCGATGGCGCGGTCGCGTTCGCGCGCGGCGAAGGCGTCTTCGAGTCGCTCGAGCGCGGAGTCGACGTGGGACGGTGAGTACCCCCCGCGGCGCATCGTGAAGCCGACCTGGCGGATGAACGTCGCGTCGACGACCTGGGCCGAGCCGCGGTCGCCCGTGTAGGCGCGACGGGCGTCCTCCAGGAAGTCCTCGACTTCGTCGATGTCATAGCCGCGTCCGCGGCGCACCCTCGGAAAAGTCGTGCTCACGGGTCCATCGTAAGGTGCTCCGCGAGGAGCTCGGCGAGGTGACGGCCGTCGCGGCGGGCGAGCTGCTGCGCCTGCGTGCGGCAGGAGAAGCCGTCGGCGAGCAGCTCGCGATCGGGCGCGGCGCGCAATGCGGGCAGCATCCCGTTCTCCGCCACGGCGACCGAGACGTCGTAGTGGCCCTGCTCCATGCCGAAGTTGCCGGCCAGACCGCAGCAGCCGGCGATCGCCTGCACGTCGGCACCGGCAGCCGTCAGCAGCTTCTCGTCGGTCTTCCAGCCCATGACGGCGTGTTGGTGGCAGTGCGGTTGCGCGACGACCTCGACCCCGGCGAGCGACGGCACCTGCCACTCCCCCGCGTGCGGCGCCCGGGGCGCGGTGAGGAACTCGGCCAGGGTGAACGTGTTGTTCGCGACCTTCTTCGAGCGCGGGTCGTCGGGCAGCAGTTCCAGCAGGTCGGAGCGCAGCACGGCGGTGCACGACGGCTCGAGGCCGACGATCGGCAGCTTGTCGACGAGGAACGGCTCGAGGGCGTCCAACGAGGAGCGGAGGAGTCGACGCGCGCCGTCGAGCTGACCCGTCGTGATCCAGGTGAGCCCGCAGCATTCCTGGCGGCGGGTGACGACGACCTCGTACCCGGCGTCTTCGAGCACCGCCACCGCGGCGTCGCCGATCTCGGGCGAGAAGCCGTTCGTGAAGGAGTCCATCCAGAGCACGACGCGCGGGCGTCCGACCGCGGGGGCGGGATGCCGGCGCCACCACTGACGGAAGGTGCGGCGCGGGAGGGCCGGGATCTCGCGCCGCGCATCCGCTCCCGCGAGAACGAGGCCGAGCTTCACGAGCGGGCGGAGCCGGGTGACGAGGTTCACGAGCCGCGGGGCGAGGGCCGCGAACCGCATCCACCGCGGCAGCCAGCCGAGCGTGTAGTGGCTCGCCGGACGCAGCTTCCCGCGGTAGCGACGGTAGAGCGCCTCCGACTTGTAGGTCGCCATGTCGACGCCCGCGGGGCAGTCGGACCCGCACGCCTTGCAGGCGAGGCACAGGTCGAGCGACTCGGCGACCTCCGGCGAGTCCCAGCCGTGCACGAGGCTGCCGTTCGCGAGCTCCTGCAGCACGCGCGCACGGCCCCGGGTGGAGTCCTTCTCGTCCTTCGTCGCGAGGTACGACGGGCACATGAAGCCGCCGGCCGCGGAGTTGTCGGCCCGGCACTTGCCCACGCCGACGCAGCGGTGCACGGCGCGTGTGAAGTCGCCGCCGTCGTGCAGCAGCGCGAGCCCCTCCGACCGGATCGGGCGGGCGGCCGGCAGCCGGAGGTCGTCGTCGAGTGCGGCGGCGTCGACGACGATCCCCGGGTTGAGGATCCCGTCGGGGTCGAACACGGCCTTGAGGTCGGCGAAGGCGCGCAGGGCGTCAGGCGAGTACATCCGGGTCAGCAGCTCGCCGCGCGCCCGCCCGTCGCCGTGCTCGCCCGAGAGCGACCCACCGAACGAGGCAACGAGGTCGGCCGACTCCTCCAGGAATGCGCGGAAGCGCGTCGAGTCGCCCACCGCGAGGTCGAGGCGGGTGTGGATGCAGCCGTCGCCGACGTGCCCGTAGGACAGCCCCTGCACCCCGTGCCGGCTCTTGAGGTCCTCGAACGCGCGGAGGTAGTCGCCGAGCCGCTCGGGTGGCACCGCGGCGTCTTCCCAGCCGGGCCACGCGGGGTCGCCGTCGGGCGTGCGGCCGGCGAGACCGACGCCGTCTTCGCGGATGCGCCAGAGCGCTCGCGCCTCCGCTCCTGCGGGCACGATGCGGGAGTCGTCGGCCGACGCGGCGCGCACGATCTCGGCCGCCTGGGCGAGCGCTTCGTCGGGCGAGGCACCGGACGTCTCGACGAAGAGCCACGCTCCCCCGGTGGGCAGCGCGGGCACGGAGCCGTGATGGCGCTCGACGACCTCGACGAGGTAGCGGTCCATGCTCTCGATCGCGAGCGGGCGGATCGGCAGCAGCGCCGTGACGTCGTCGGCGGCCGTGGGCATGTCGGCGTAGCCGAGCACGACGAGCGCGGTGGCGGCCGGGATGTCGACGAGCGACACGGTCGCCTCGAGCAGGATGCCGCACGAGCCCTCGGTGCCCACGAGAGCCTTCGCGAGATCGCGGCCGTTCTCGGGCAGCAGGTGCTCGAGCGAGTAGCCCGACACCTGGCGGCCGAAGCGGCCGAACTCGGTGCGGATGGTCGCGAGGTTGCGCGCGACGAACGGCTCGAGCTCCGGGTAGTCGGCGAAGCCCGTGGTGACCTCGACGACCCGGCCGGCGCCGTCGATCATCCGCAGCGCACGCACGTTGTCGACCGTGCGACCCCACTGCACGGCGCGTGGACCGCACGCGTTGTTGCCGATCATCCCGCCGATCGTGCACCGCGCCCACGTCGACGGATCGGGACCGAAGCGCAGCCCGTGCGGCGCGGCGAGGCGCTGCAGCTCTGCCATGACGACGCCGGGCTGCACGCGCGCGGTCTTCGCGACCGGGTCGACGTCGAGCACGCGGTTCAGGTGCCGCGAGAAGTCGAGCACCCAGCCCGGCCCGATCGCGTTGCCGGCGACGCTCGTGCCGGCTCCGCGCGCCGTGAGCGGTGTGCCCGACGCCCGCGCGGCGGCGACGATCGCGACGACGTCGGCCTCCGACGCGGGGAAGAGCACCGCCTCGGGCACGACGCGGTAGTTGGAGGCGTCGGAGGAGTATTCCGCGCGTCGGCGGCTCGAGTCATCCACCTCGCCGTCGAGCCGTGCGCGCAGCTCGGCCAGCGGGTCGGTGCGCGGCGGGGTGACCAGAGTCATCGGCAGAGCCTCACGGCAGGGCGAACTTCTGCACCGTGAACGGCTGGAGGCGACCCTGGAAGCTGGAGCTCACCTCCGCGACGTACAGGTCGCCGCGCGAGTCGACGTCGATGCCGTGCGGCGCGAGCAGCAGACCCGACTCGGTGTCGTGCTCCTCCCGGATGCGCGGGTTGCCGTACGAGCCGAGCACCTCGCCGTCGGGGCTCAGCACCGTGAGGCGCGCGGGAGTCCCCTCGTTCTCGGTGCCGCGGCGCGGCGTCGGCTCCCACTGCTTCCACGGCAGCTCGCACACGACGATGCGGCCGTCGGGCAGCTCGGCGAGAGCGGTCGGGCGGCGCACGTCGTCGAACGACGCCATCCACGTGCCTTCGGGGTCGAAGAGCTGCAGCCGGTCGGCTTCACGGTCGGCGACGAGCACCGAGCCGTCGCGCCGCACGATGACGGCGTGCGGGAGCATGAACTCGCCCGGTCCGACGCCCGGCGTGCCCCACGATCGCAGCAGTTGACCCGCGGGACCGAAGTGGTGCACGCGCGCGTTGCCGTAGCCGTCGGTGACGTACATCGAGCCGTCGGCGGCGAACGCGGCCTTCGTCGGGCGGTTGAACGGACGGGCGGAGCGCTTCACCGTATGCGTCCACCCCGGCACGGGGTTCTCGGTCTTCACCCCCGTGTCGGAGGGATCGTTCTCCCGCCCGATCGTGCGCTGCAGTTCACCCTCGCGCGAGAAGACCCGCACGACGTGGCTGTCGCCGTCGACGACCGCGACCCGACCGTCGGGCGCGACCGTGATGCCGTGCGGACGCCCGGAGAGCGGCTGCTCCTCGGGCTTCTTCTCCTTGTTGCGGTCCTTCTCGAGCTCGCGACGGGTCAGCTCGGGGGTGCGGGTGCGGCGCGCCCAGCTCGCGGGGTCGTCGTCGTCGTTCCCCCACGCCCACCACTCCCGCAGGTTGCCGGCGGGGTCGACGACGACGACCGACGACGGGTCGCCGCGGCCGAGCAGGTGGATGCGATCTCCCTCGCCGACCGAGACGTCTGCCCACTCCCACGGCTTCGCCGCGGTGCCGAGCATCCGCGGACCCCAGCCGAGCACGGGGCGCCACGGGAAGTCGCCCGTGATCTGCGGCTGCGACGCCGTCCAGGTGCGTTCGATGACCATGCGTGCTCCGCGCTTACGCGCCGATCTCGATCGTGAGCTTCACGTGGCCGTGCCCTTGGTCGCGCGCGACGGCCATCGCCTCGGGCGCGTCCTCGAGCGCGTAGCTCTTGGTGAGGCAGTAGCTCACGTCGATGGACCCCTCGTGGATGTGGCGGATCGCGTCGCGGAACGCGACGAGGCCCGGCTCGGCCTGCGTGCCGCCGGCCCACTGGATGCGGGCGATCTTGCGGAACGCCTCGAACATCGGGAACGGCACGTCGCCGAGCTTCTCGGGGAAGCCGAAGAAGCCGACCGTGCCGAGCACGCGCACCGCACGGATCGTGTCGGCGCGCGCCACGTCGTAGCCCGCGGCCTCGATGACGAGGTCGGCACCTAAGCCGTTCGTCGCTCCGTGCACGGCGTCGACGATCGACTCCTGTGGGGCGAGCACCGTCTCGGCGCCGAGCGAGGCGGCGACCTTGAGGCGGTCTTCGTTGAGGTCGGAGACCAGGATGCGCTCGAAGCCGAGCTGCTTCGCCTGCTGCAGGAAGAACAGCCCGGCGCTGCCGGCGCCGAGGATCGCCGCCGTGCCGTTCGTCATCCCGGTGTTGCCGGCCTGCGGCCAGAACAGCCGCATCGAGTAGAGCGTCGTGCCGTACTGCTGCGCCATGAGGATCGCGGCCTCGTCGACGCCGTCCGGCAGCTCGACGACCTGCGACTCGTGGATCGCCTGGTACTCGGCGAAACAGCCGCCGATGTTGCCGACCGGCACCGTGAGCACGGTCTGGCCCACGCGGAAGCGGTCGGACTTCGACTCGACGACGACGCCGACGCCCTCGTGCCCCGGGTAGCCCGGCTTGCCGAGACCCGCGGGGTTGTGGAAGCCGTGGTACACCGAGTGCACATCCGACCCGCAGATCGAGGCGCGCGACATCTTCACGACGAGGTCGCCGGGATGCTGCGCGACCGGCTCGGGGAAGTCGCCGACCTCCACGCGGTTCGGCTCGGGGACGAAGGCGGCTCTCATGGGTGTACTCCAGCGGTAGCGGATGCGGACGCGTGGTGGTCGAGGACGTGCCGGTCCAACAGGGTGTCGTACGCGGCGGCGTCGAGCGGGAGGGCGACGGGGGCCTTGCGCTCGGAGGACAGGATGATCGCGGCCGTGAGGTCGAGCGCGGGGAGCGCGTCCTCGGCGGTGGCGCGCGGTGCGCGGCCCTCGGCGAGCGCCGCGAAGAGGTCGGCGTAGATCTCGGCATGCGTCCCGCCGCCGCCCGTCTGAACGCGGGTCTCGCCGCGCTCGAAGGCCGCGAACGGGTCACCTGGAGCGTGCGAGAAGTCGGCGAAGTCCTCGGGATGCCGGGTCACCTCGAGCCCGCCGGGCAGGATGCGCAGGCTCCCCCGCGAGCCGTGCAGCTCGATGCGGTTGGGCGGGTCGCTCGCGGCGCTCGTGACGTGCACCGAGCCCGTGGCGCCGCCCTCCCACGACAGCAGCGCCTCGACGGTGTCCTCGGTCTCGATCGGCAGCACGCGGGTGCGCGCGACGCCGAACGCCTCCGCGGGCGCGCCGACGACGTGCACGAGGGTGTCGAGGTCGTGCTGACCCTGGTTGAGCAGCACACCGCCGCCTTCGCCTGCCCACGTGCCGCGCCACGGGGCGGCCGAGTAGTACGACGCCTTCTTCGGGTAGGTCGCGACGACGACGGCACGGTGCAGCTCGCCGATGCCGCCCGACGCGACGATCGCGCGCGCGGCGACGACCTCCTCGCGGAACCGGTGCTGCAGGGCGACGGCCGCGACGCGACCCGCGGCCCGCGCGGCGTCGACGATGCGCCGCGCCTCGCTCGGACGTGCGGCGAGCGGCTTCTCGACGAGCACGTGCATCCCGGCCGCGAGCGCCCGCTCGGCGAGTTCGGCGTGCAGCGGATGCGGGCTCGCGATGACCGCGAGGTCGGCGTCGAGGGCGAGCAGCTCATCGAGGGTGTCGACGACCGGCCACCCGCGGGAGGACCCGACGGCCTCGGCGCCGGGCCGATGCAGGTCGTAGAGCCCCACCACGTCGGCGCCGAGCGCGTCGAGAGCGGGCGCGTGCGCCGCGCCGAAGATGTGGGAACCCGCGGCGATCACGACGACGCGCGGGGCGTTCACGTCCGAGTCCCGGCGATGTCGAGGAACGCGTCGCGCGCGGCCTCGCTCACCGCGGCGTAGTGGCCGGGCGCGACCTCGATGAGCGGATGGTCGACCGTCGCCCAGTCGTCGTCGACGACGGCGGGCTCGACGCCGAGCACGGCGGGGCGCTCGTCGGCGTCGATGACCGGCACGGCATCCAGAAGCCTGCGCGTGTAGGGATGCGCGGGCGTCGCGTACACCTGCTCGGCGGCCCCGATCTCGACGATCTTGCCGCGGTACATGACGGCGATCCTGTCGCTCACGATGCGCACGACGGCGAGGTCGTGCGAGATGAAGATGAGCGAGAGGTCGTTCTGCTCGCGGATGTCCTGGAGCACGTTGAGCACGCGCGCCTGCACCGACACGTCGAGCGAGGCGACGGGCTCGTCGCAGACGATGAGCCGGGGTCCGACCGCGAGAGCGCGGGCGATCGACAGTCGCTGGCACTGGCCGCCGGAGAACTCGTGCGGGCGACGGTCGCCGATCAGCTCGAGACTCATCCCGACCTGCTCGAGCACCTCGGAGGTGCGCGCGCGACGCTGCGCCGCCGGCACGCCCTGGATGGCGAGGCCTTCGGCGACGACATCCACGACCTTGCGCCGCGGGTTGAACGACGAGAGCGCGTCCTGGAACACCATCTGCAGCTTGCGGCGAGCCTTCCGCAGCCGAGCGCCCCGCATCCCGCGCAGTTCCTCGCCGTCGAACAGCACCGAGCCGCGCTGGCCGGGCGGCAACTGGAGCACGGCACGCCCGGTCGTCGTCTTGCCGCAGCCGGACTCGCCGACGATGCCCAGGGTCTCCCCCGGCAGCACGTCGAAGGTCACTCCGCGCACGGCGTGCACCGGTCCGGAGGCCGTGCGGAACGTGCACTCGAGGTCGGTGACCGTGAGCAGGGCGTCGTCGCGCAGCCATCCCGCCGCGGTCGCCTCGGTCGACGTGATCGTCATCGCTCCGCTCCCACCGCGCTCATCCAGCGCTGCCTGTCTTCCGACTCCGCCGCGGCCGCGTCGGGTCGCGGGTCGAAGACGCTCGGCGGTGCGCCGGACATCGTCGACAGCCGCGTGTGCGCCGCCATGTCGAGCCGCGGGATCGCCCGCCGGAGCGCGTCGACGTAGGGGTGGGTGTCGCCCTGGAACAGCTCGGTCGTCGGCCGCTGCTCGACGACGCGTCCGGCGTACATGACGATGACCTCGTCGGTGCGCCCCATGACGACCGAGAGGTCGTGACTGACGAGGATCATGGCCATCCGCCGTGTCGCCTGCAGCTCCTGGAGGAGGTCGAGGATCTGCTTCTGGATCGTCACGTCGAGCGCCGTCGTCGCCTCGTCGGCGATGAGCAGCTCGGGCTCGCACGTGAGCGCCATCGCGATCATGACACGCTGGCGCATGCCGCCCGAGAACTGGTGCGGGTAGTCGCCGAGGCGCCGCGCCGCGTCGGGCACGCCCACCTGGTCGAGGAGGTCGGCCGCGAGGTCGCGCGCCTCGCGCTTCGACAGACCGAGGTGGAAGCGGCTCGCCTCCGCCATCTGCACGCCGATCGGCACGACGGGGTTGAGCGAGGTCATCGGGTTCTGGAAGACGACTCCCGTGCGCCGACCGAGGAACCGCGCGCGCTCGGCGGCGGGCAGCGCGAGCACGTCGGTGCCGTCGAACCGCACGTCACCGGTGACCCGCGCCTTCGGCGGCAGCAGCCCGAGCACGCTCTTGAGCAGCATCGACTTGCCGGAGCCCGACTCGCCGACGATGCCGAGCGTGCGTCCGTGCGGCACGTCGAGGTCGACCCCGCGGAGCACATAGGCGACGCCCGTGGGCGCCAGGATCTCGCAGCGCAGGTCGCGCACGGTGAGCAGCGTCGGCGGCGCGACGGTGGGGTCGGGGGTCATCTCCACTCCTCAGATCTGGGCGTCGCGGCGGTCGGTGCGGCTGCCGAGGTAGTCGCCGACGGCGTTGAACGAGAACACGGTGAGGAACAGCGTCGCGACGGGCGCCACGATCACGACGGGGAAGCGCCGGATGACGTCGGCGCCGGCCGCGATCATGCCGCCCCAGCTCGGATTCGGGGCCGGGATGCCGTAGCCCAGGAACGACAGCGAACCCTCGACGACGACGAGCACGGCCATCGAGATCGGGATCACGGCGGCGAGCGTCGGGATGAGATTGGGCAGGATCTCGCGCAGCAGGATGCGCGCATCGGTCGCGCCGAGAGATCGGGCAGCGAGTACGTACTCCCGTTGCGCGTTCGAGAGCACGGCGCCCTTCGTGACGCGGATGTACAGGTCGGCGATGAGGATGCCGAGCGACACCGTGATGCCCCACAGCGACGCACCCACGGCCGCGACGAGCGCGAGGAGCATGATGAGCGGCGGGAGGGCCGAGAGCGAGTTCGCGATGATCGTGCCGACGCCCTCCCAGACGCCGCGGTAGTACCCGGCGAGCATGCCGACGACGAGACCGATCCCGAGGCCGATGAGCGTCGAGACCACGGCGATCGTGAGCGAGATGCGCGCGCCGTAGATGATGCGCGCGAGGTTGCTGCGCCCGACCGAGTCGGTGCCGAGCAGACCGCCGAGGCTCGATGCGTCGGGTCCTTGCGCGAACGTGCCGATCTTCTCGGCGTAGCCCGGCAGTCCGGGGATGAAGTCGGCGAAGATCGCGGCGAGCACGAGCAGGGTGAGCCACGTCACGCCGATGACGAAGAACACCTTGCCGCGGCGCGTGGCCCGCTTCCGACGGGTGGTGAGCCAGCCGAACGGCCCACCGGGCGCGGGCGTGACGGCGGGGAGGAAGGCGGTCGCGGGCGCGGACGGCGCCGGCGCCTGGTCGGGGCGGCTCACTTCACGCTCACTCTCGGGTCGATCCAGGCGTAGGCGAGGTCGACGAGGATGAACAGCACGACGTAGATCGCGACGCCGAGGGCGACGATCCCCTGCAGCATGTTCATGTCCTTGATCGACACCGCGGCGATCGACTCGCCGCCGATGCCCGGGATGGAGAAGAAGGCCTCGACGATCACGGCGCCGCCGAGCAGTCGCCCGACCGCCACACCGAACAGGGTCACGAGCGACGTGAGCGACGGCCGCAGCACGTGGCGCGGCGCGATCGTGCGCCACTTCGGCAGGCCTTTGGCGCGCGCGACGAGCACGAAGTCCTCGCGCAAGGTCGTCGCGAGGTCGCTGCGCATGACGCGGTAGAAGAACGCCGCCTCGTAGAGGGCGAGCGAGAGGGCGGGGAGGAAGGCGTAGCGGAGGTTGTCGGCGAGTCCGTCGCCGATCGGCACCCAGCCGGTCGCCGGGAAGGCGCGGAGCCAGACGGTGAAGACGAGGGAGACGAGCACGACGGAGACGAACGACGGGATGCTGAGCATCGCCGAGCTCACGACGTTGAGGACGCGGTCGAGCCAGCCGCCCTGCTTGAGGGCGGTGACGAGAGCGAGCGGGATCGACACGACGAGCGCGAGGAGCAGCGCGAGGCCGGCGAGCTCGAGCGTGACGACGAGGCGACGGCCGAGCACGTCGGTCACCGGCTCGCGCGTGAAGAGGGTCGACCCGAGGTCGAACTGGGTGAAGAGACCGGCGATCCAGTTGCCGTACCGCTCGAGGGGCGGCAGGTCGTAACCGAACCGCGCGTTGATGGCGGCGACGGCATCCGGCGTGGCCTGGTCGCCGAGGATCACCTGGCCGGGCGATCCCGGCATCAGCTCGGCGAGCATCGCGACGGCGAAGGTCACGATGAAGAACACCGGGATGCCGTAGAGGAGACGGATCCCGACGGCTCTGAGCACGGCGGTCATGGTGGCGCTTTCGTGGGAAGGGAGGGTGACCGGAGGGGGCGCGTGCCGCGCCCCCTCCGGTCAAGGATCACTCGTCGAGATCGGTGCGGTAGAGGTTCTCGGTCAGCAGCATGCCGCGTCCGATCGCCTCGAAGCCGGCGATGTCCACGCCGTGGAAGAACAGCCGCTCGTCGATGCCGAAGACCACGAACGGGATGTCCGTGCTGTAGGTCTCCTGCACCGGCCCGAACGCCGCCACGAGCTCGTCGCTCGACATGGCCTCACGGGCGGCGTCGAGGGCGTCACTCATCTCATCCGAGTCGTACTGTGCGATGTTCTCGCCGCCCTCGAACAGCGCCGTCATCGAGACCGGCGCGTTGTTGAGGTCGTAGATCCCCGGGTAGAAGGTGATGTCGAAGTCGTGGTTCACGCGTGCGGCGTTCGCCCAGTCGGTCAGGGCGACCTGCTCGAGCTGGACATCGAACCCGACCTCCTGCAGGTTGATCTGCAGCAGCTCGGCGGCACGCACCAGCTCGGGCACCGCGGCGACGAGCACCTTGATGCTCGTGTCGACGCCGTCGGCCTTGAGCTCGTCGACGAGCGCGGTCGCGCCCTCGATGTCACCCGACGCGAGGTCGTACTGCGCGTCGTAGAGCTGCGACGACTCCGGGAACAGCCCCGACCAGCCGGAGGCGCTCGGGTCCTGCGTGAGCGTCTGCGTGAGTTCGGTCGGGTCGATCGACAGCGCGGCGGCCTCGCGGGCACGCACGTCGTCGAACGGCGCGACCTCGTTGTTGAAGATGAACATGCGCAGACCACCCGACTCGACGCCGTACGACGCGCAGCACGGGTCGTCGATCACGTCGAGGATCGCGAAGCGGTAGTTGTTCATGATGTCCGCGCCACCCTGGGTGACGGTCGTCACACGCTGCGCGGGGTCGGCGATCACCGTGAAGTTGAGCTCATCCAGGTAGGGCTTGCCCTCGAGGAAGTAGTCGGGGTTGCGCGACATCTCCTCGCCGATCGCCGGGTCCCAGCTGTCGAGCACGAACGGGCCGGCTCCGACGGGCTCGGTGTAGTCCGCGCCCTGCTCTTCGAGAGCCACGGGGCTCGCGATGTAGGAGAGCTGCTCGGCGACCTGACGGTCGAACACGGGGTTGGCCTCGGCGAGCGTGACGGTCACCGTGAGGCCGTCGGCCTCGATGGTCTCCATCTGGCCGGCGATCGCCTTGAGCGCCGAGCCTTCGCCCTGGGCGCGCTCCCAGTTGTACTTCACCGCTTCGGCGTCGTACGGGGTGCCGTCGGTGAACGTGATGCCTTCGTTGATCTCGAGCGTCCACTCGACGAAGTCGTCGGTCGTGATGCTCTTGGCCATGAGCGGCGTGACGGCGCTCTGGCTGTCGACGTAGAGCAGCGCGCCGTAGAGCGCGAGCAGCCTGTCGGTGCCGATGCCGGGGATGGTCGGCAGCACGGCGACGATCGGGTCCCACGACGCCATCGTTCCGGCCGAGACGATCGTGACGCTGCCGCCCTGGGCGGGCTGACCGTCACCTCCGTCGCCTCCGTTGTCGGTGGGCGAGCACGCCGCGAGCGCGGCGGCCGTGGCGAGCGCGGCGGCGCCGGCGAGAATACTCCGCAGCCTCCGCGACTTCTTCGTTGAAGCCATTTCGATTCCTCTCATCCGTGGTGCAGGTGGGGTGGTGGTGAGCTGGTGGGGCGCGGGGTCAACCGCGGGTCGGCACGGGGTCGCCGTGGTGGGTGCGCCAGAGGTGGCCGTCGCGGCACTCCCCCTCGAGCTGGGTCGCGAAGCCGATGCCCTCGAAGACCTCGGGCGGGTCGACGACGCCGTGCTCCTCACCCATGCCGGCGGCGAGGATCATGCCGGGCTTGAACTCGACATCCTCGCCCCGGTACTTGAGCGTGAAGTGGCCGCGGAAGACGAACCAGTACTCGTCGCCGTCGTGGTAGTGGTAGTCGCACGGTCGCGACGGGCCGAAGTTGAAGATCGCGGTGCGGATCGCCTGCGACCAGTGGCCGGCGATGCGGGCGACCTCGGTCGCACCGCGGTGCCCCTCGGGGCCGGGGTTCAGGTTGTTGCGGATGATGCCGCCGCTCGCGGGCACGTCGACCCACTGCATCTTGTTGAGCGTGACGCGACCGTGCTCGGACTCGAAGACCGCCTGTCCGTTGAGCACGACGAGGCGCTCGCGCGGGGTCGTCGGCGTCAGGCGGCGGGCGTTCGCGATGTCGTGCGCCGTGTGCAGGCTGTTCTCGGGGTCCGTCACCGGATCGGGCAGCTCGGACGCCGGCGGGAGGATCTCCTCGCCCTCGGCGATGCGGTCGGATCCGCCGAGCACGAAGAACTCGACGTCGTCGATGTCCACCCAGGACTCGGAGGCGGGTCGGTTCTTGAGCGCGGTGCGGTCGGCGTAGACGGGCACGGTTCGCAGCCTCCTCGGTGCAAGCGCCCAGCGGGGTTCCCGGGCGTCGTTTCGAGCAGCATAGGTCGGCCTCGCACACATCGTCAAACAAATTGTTGAAAATCCCGCCGAGGGGATGTCGGGAGCGCACCGGGCACGATAGGTTGCATCCCATGAACGCCGCACCGGCGCAGGCCCGCCTCCTCGACGCCATCCGAGGCGACCTCCTGAGTTCCCATTTCGCCCCGGGCGACCGGCTCGTCGAGATCGACCTCGCGGCGCGCTACGGTGCGCCGCGCGCCGCCGTCCGCACCGCGCTCATCACGCTCTCCGCCGAGGGCCTGGTCGAACGGCAACCGCATCGCGGGGCGAGCGTCCGCGCCCTCACGATCGACGAGGGCGTCGAGATCGCGGAGATCCGCCGAGAGCTCGAGGCGCTCTGCTCGCACCATGCCGCGGAGGTCTCCACGGCGACGGAACGGGCGGAATTGCTGGGATTGGTGGAGGCGATGCGCTTCGCCACCGAGAAGAACGCGATCTCCGACTACCGCGAGCTGAGCGTGCGATTCCACGAGCGGATCGCCGACATCGCCGACCACGAGACGGCGCGCAAGTTCCTGCGCGAGATCCGCAACCACAACCTCGCCATCCACTTCCCCGCCGCGTTCGACAGCGACAGCACGGGCGACTCGTTCGAGCAGCATGTCGCGATCGCGCGGGCGATCGCCGCAGGTGACGCGGGTGCTGCGGGCGACCTCATGCGAGAGCACGTCACGCAGGTCGTCCGCCTGTTGGAGGAGTACGCCGCCGCCCGTCCGGAGCCGCTCGTCGCCACGGCGTGATCGGGTCTTCAACAACAATGTTGACAATCCTGCCGACCCGTCGTAGCTTGCTTCTGAACGAAGGAGCAGCATGGACGAGGGAGTCCGGGGGAACCGCGCGGCGACGCGCCGGATCGCGATCCTGGCCACGCTCGACACGAAGGGCGCCGAGGCCGACCTCCTCGCCCGGGCGGTGAGAGCTCGCGGCCACGAGGCCGTGCTCTTCGACTTCTCCCTCCCGGCACCCGGCGACATGCCTGCCGACGTGACGCGGGCCGACATCGCTCGCGCCGCCGGCGAGGACCACGTCGCGGGCGAAGACCGCATGGTCGCCATGGCGCGTGTCGCCCGCGGCGCCGCGAAGCTCCTCGCCGACGCCGTCGCCGAGGGAACCCTGCACGGCGTCGTCGGACTCGGCGGCGGCACCGGCTCGTGGATGGCCGCGAACGCCGTGAAGGAACTCCCGCTCGGCTTCCCCAAGCTCGTCGTCACGACCTTCGTGCACGGCGACGGCGCGAACGACGTCGCCATCCTGCCCACGGTCGCCGACATCGCGGGCGTCAACCGCATCCTCGGACCCATCCTGGTCAATGCCGCCGGCGCGATCTGCGGGATGGCGGAGCAGCCCCCCGTCGACTTCCCGGTGAAGCGCGCCACGGTCGCGATGACGATGTTCGGCGTCACGACGACCGGTGGCGACGTGCTGCGCCAGACGCTCGAGGCCGCCGGTGTCGAAGTGGTCGTGTTCCACGCCACCGGGGCGGGGGGCCTCGCGATGGAGCGTCTCGCCCGCGAAGGCCGCTTCGACGCGATCGTCGACTGGACGCTCTCCGAGATCACCGACCACCTCGTCGGCGGCATCTGCACCGCCGGACCGACGCGGCTCGACGCGGCCGCCGAGCTCGGCCTCCCCCAAGTGCTCGTGCCCGGCGCCGTCGACGTCATCAACGTGCACCTGCCGATCCCCGAGAAGTTCGCCGGTCGCGTGCACCACATGCACCTGCCGACCGTGCCGCTCATCCGGGCGAGCGTCGAGGAGAACGCCGAGGTCGGCGCCTTCGTGGCCCACAAGCTCGCGCGCGCGACGGGACCTGCGACGGTCATCGTGCCGCGCGGCGGCTTCTCGTCCCTCGACCACGAGGGCGGGGAGTTCTGGGAACCCGAGGCCACGGCGGCCTTCGAGTCCGCCGTCCGCGCGGGGCTGCCCGCGAGCATCCCGGTCGTTCCGAGCGACCTGCACATCAACGACCCGGCGTTCGCACGCGAGGTGGCACACGCCGTGCTCGCCCTGCTGCCGGCCAACCAGGAGACCCCATGACCGAGACCCAGCGTCCCTTCACGCGCGCCCAGATCCTCGAACGCCTGCGCGGCCAGCTCGCCCAGGGCAAGCCGATCGTCGGTGCGGGCTCGAGCTCCGGCCTGATCGCGAAGTCGGCCGCCGCCGGCGGTGCGGACATCATCATCGTCTACAACACGGGCCGCACCCGCCTGATGGGCCTCGCGACGAGCCACCTGCTCAACCACGCCAACCCGACGACGCTCGCGATGTACCGCGAGATCGCGAACGTCGTGACCGACACCCCGATCGTCGGCGGTGCCGAGGCGCAGGACCCGACCTATTGGAACGACCTCGGCCGCCTCGTCGACGACTACCGCACCACGGGCTACGACGGTCTCATCAACTTCCCGACGTCGTTCCGCTCGCAGGACCGCAACGACGTCGGCCTCGGCCTTCCGCTCGACTTCGACATGGTGCGGATCGCGCGCGAGAAGGACTACTTCACGATCTGCTACGGCTACACGGCCGAGCAGACGCAGGGCCTCGCCGCGGCAGGCGCCGACGTCGTCGTGCCCCACGCGGGGTGGACGACGGGCGGCCTCGCCGGCGCGAAGGAGAGCGCGATGTCGCTGCAGGAGAGCTGCGACCACGTGCAGAAGCTCATCGAACTCGCCCGCGCCGAGAACCCCGACGTCATCTGCCTCGCGCACGGCGGCCCGCTGTCGTCGCCGGAGGACCTCCAGTACCTCTACGACAACACCGACGCCCAGGGCTTCCTCGGGGCCTCGAGCGCCGAGCGCATCCCCGTCGAGCGCGCCATCGTCGAGACCGTCGGGGCCTTCAAGTCCTACGCCCCCCGCGTCGTCGCCTGACGTCGCGGCCGAAACCGGAGAGACACCATGCCCGCATCCGTCGCCGCACGGACCTTCACCCGCGCCGAGATCCTCGCGCGGCTCGCCTCTACTCTCAGCCGCCGAGAGCCCATCGTGGCCGCGGGTGCGGGTGTCGGCATCGTCGCGAAGTGCGCCGAGATCGGCGGTGCCGACCTCATCGTGCTGCACGCCAACAGCCGCTCGCGCAACCTCGGCGTGCCGACCACGATCTACATCGGCAACCCGATCGACATGACGCTCGCGATGTTCCCCGAGATCGACAACGTCGTGGACCGCACCCCCATCATCGCGGGCCTCGACGCGACCGACGGGCAGCGCCGCCGTCTGGGCGCCGTCGTCGAGCGCTACGCCGAACTGGGCATCAACGGCATCGACAACTTCCCGAGCGCCTTCGCCGCGAGCGACTACTGGGCGAGGGCCCGCAACGACGTCGGCATGGGCTCCAACCGGGAGGTCGAGCTCATGGGCCTCGCGCGCGAGCACGATTTGCTCGCGATGGGCCAGAGCTACAACGCCGCCTTCGCCGAAGAGCTCGCCGCCGGGGGCGCCGACGTCATCGTCGCCCGCTGCGGCCTCACCCACGGCGGGATGGTCGGCCCCTCCCCCGACGCCCCCAGCAGCCTCAGCCTCGAGCGCGCGACCGAGCACGTCCAGGAGATCCTCGAGGCCGCCCGTCGGGGCAACCCCGACGTCATCGTGCTCGCCCACGGCGGACCGTTCGCCCGCCCCGCCGACACCGAGTACCTCTACGCCAACTCCGACGTGCAGGGCATCCTCGGCGAGTCGGCGATCGAGCGCATCCCGGTCGAGGAGTACGTGAAGGCCGAGATCGAGTCCTTCAAGAGCCCCGTTCTGCGAAACAAGTAAGGAAGAACACCCACCATGCCGCTCTACACGCGCGAGACCCTCAAGACCAAGAAGCTCCCCTGGGTCGAGATCGACGACTTCGAGTTCTTCCACCTCGGCCGCCAGATGCCCGCCAAGGCGGGGACGGTGAACGACCACGCGATCACCGACGACGGCACGGGCCACGTGCCCTACTGGGGCTACTACCAGGACCGGCCGCTCGGGTCGAGCCGACGCATCGAGCCGACGACGCCGAAGGACCGCATCGTCGTCGTCTCCGGCGTCGTTCAGGTCGAGACCGAGTTCGGCCGCACGACCCTCAACAAGCGCGACTACTTCGACATCCCCGCGAGCGGAGCCACGCTCACCAACACGGGCACCTCGATGGCCGAGATCGGCCGCGTCATGGGCCACTGGGAGCACTCGGTGCGCAGCGAGATCTGCATGTTCGACCCCGAGCACCCGTGCGACACCCACTACCACGACGGCGACGAGTACTGGGTCATCTTCCGGGGCCACTTCACGCTCGACTACCACGGTCGCAAGATCAAGGTCGGCCCGGGCACGCTCATGGCCGCGGGCAAGGGGTACGAGCACGGCGCCGAGAACGTCGAGGAGACGATGAACGGCCTCGTCATCGCGATGCCGCTCGAGGACGCGCAGCGTGACGGCCACCTCAACCGCGAGCGCCAGGGCGCGCCGACGCCGGGCCGCGAGGTGCCGCAGGAGGTCTGGGACGAGATCGACGCCCACGTCGCCGCCGGCACGGAGTTCGGCAAGTGAGCACGACCGCGAAGGTTCCGCACGTCGCCCTCGGGTCGACGGGCATCGAGGTCAGCAAGCTCGCGCTCGGCACGTGGGGCATCGGCAAGGCCGCCCCCGACGCGAGCATGGGCGACGACGACCAGCTCATCGTGGAGGTGCTCGAGGCGTCGTTCGCCGCGGGCATCAACTACCTCGACTCCGCCGAGATGTACCAGAACGAGGAGCGCCTCGGGCGCCTGCTCACGCAGGTGTCGAACGTGCCGTCCGACCTCGTGATCGCGTCGAAGTTCGGCCGCGACGACTTCACGGGCGACTCGTTCCGCCGTTCGGTCGAGCGTTCGCTGCGCGAGTTGAACCTCGAGAAGCTCCCGCTCATGCTCATCCACGACCCCCGCGGCGAGGAGGACATGGCCGTCGCGCTCGGCAAGGGCGGCGCCGTCGAGGCGCTGCGCAAGCTGCAGGACGAGGGCCTCGTCGGAGCGATCGGCGTCGCGACCGGCACCCTGCCGCCCCTGCAGCAGGCGGTCGACAGCGGCGAGTTCGACGTCATCCAGTTCCCCCGCCTCTACACCCTCGTGCTGCGCGCCGCGAAGACCTCGGGACTGCTCGAGAAGGCGAAGGCGAAGGGGATGGGCACGATGCTCGCCGCCCCGTTCACGGGCAACATCCTCGCCACGGGCGTGCGCGGCGTCGACAATCCCCTCTACGCGTACTGGCCCGCCCAGCCCGAGGTGGTCGAGGCCGTGGGACGGATGCAGGACCGCGCCGACGAACTCGGCATCACGATCGCGCAGGCGGGGGGCGCCTACGTCGCGACCGAGCCGCTGCTCGACCTCGTCGTGCAGGGTGTGCGTTCACCGCGCGAGCTCGAGATGAACGTCGAGTCGCTGCACCTCGGAATCTCGCGCGCCGACCTCGAGTCGATCGCCGAGGCCGGCACGGTCGACGAACGTCTCATGGGCGGCCCCGACTTCGTCTGGCCGTTCCCGAAGGACCGCGTGCCCGAGCAGCTGAAGGATGTCGTGAAGTGACGCTCCCCCGCACCACCCTCGGCCGCACCGGGATCGAGACCGCGCGTCTCGGCCTCGGGCTCTGGGGCATGGGCAATCCTGCCGCTCCGCCGTCGTTCAAGGTCGACGACGACGAGACGCTGCTCGAGCTGCTGCGCACGGCGTTCGCGGCCGGCATCACGCTGCTCGACTCGGCCGAGGTGTACGCGAACGAGGAGCGCCTCGGCGGCCTCATCGCCCTGCTCGGCGCACCGGACGGCCTCGTGGTGTCGACGAAGTTCGGCCACGGGAAGGGCTTCACGCCCGCGCAGATCCGCGACAGCGTCGACCGCAGTCTCGCCGCCTTCGGCCTCGACAGCATCCCGCTGTTCATGGTGCATGACCCGCGCACGCAGGCCGACATGGACGCGATCGAGGGCGACCTCGGCACGCTCGCCGAACTGCGACGCCTTCAGGATGCCGGCAAGATCGGGCACCTCGGCGTCGCGACCGGCACCCTCCCGGCACTCCAGGCCGCCGTTGCGAGCGACGCCTGGGACGTCATCCAGTTCCCGCGTCTCTACACGCTCCTCAACCAACAGGCCGCCGTCACGGGACTGCTCGAGGACGCCAAGGAGAAGGGGATCGGGACGATCCTCACGTCGCCGTTCGCGGGCAATCTGCTCGGCACGGGCGTGGACGGGGTGGAGCAGCCGCTCCACTCGGCATGGCCCGCCGAGCCCGAAGTGATCGAGGCCGTCGGTCGGATGCAGGCCGAGGCGGATGCGCGGGGCATCCCGCTCGCGGAAGCCGCCGTCGCGTTCCCCCTCACGAACGACCTCGTCGACGTCGTCGTGTTCGGCGCGCAGACCGTCGCGGAACTCGAGCAGGACCTCGCCGCCGTCCAGCGCGGCTACGACCCCGACGACCTCCGTGCGATCGCCGCCGCGGGTGCGATCGACCCGTACTGGGTGGGCGGCCCCGACTTCCTCTGGCCGTTCCCCGAGGAGCGGATGCCCGAGGCGATCAAGCAGGCGCTGGCCGCCAAGAAGTGACCCACCCTCGGTGGTCGAGTAGCCCGCGCAGCGGGCGTGTCGAGACCCGCGGCGCCGACTACGTCGTCGTCGGCGCCGGCTCGGCGGGCGCCGCCCTGGCGGGCCGCCTCGCCGAGCGCGGCGCCGACGTGCTGCTCGTCGAAGCGGGGCGCGACTGGCTGTCGGAGGAGGCGCCGCACGACGTGCGCTTCCCGCCGCCGGACGTCTTCGCGTGGAAGGTCGGCGGCCGCGTCCCGACCGACTTCGTCGATCCCGGCGTGCGGGTGCGCCGCTGGGCGGACGGCGACCCCGAACCGTACGTGCGCGGGCGCGGCCTCGGCGGCACCTCGTCGATCAACGGGCTGGTCGTCATCCGCCCGCCCCTCGAGGAGTTCGACGCGTGGGCTGCCGCGGGCTGCTCCGGCTGGGGCGCCACCGACGTGCTCCCCCTCTTCGCGCGCCTCGAGGACGACCTCGAGTACGGCGACGAGGCGTATCACGGCCGCGGCGGCCCGACGCCGATCGTGCGGCGCGAGGACGCCGCCTGGGGTGCGGGCGACCGCATCCTCGCCGACGCCGCCGTCGCCGCGGGGCACGCCTGGGAACCCGACCACAACAAGCCCGGAGCGTTCGGCGTCTCGCGCACGGCGCTCAACATCCGCCTCGGCGTGCGGTGGACGACGAACGACGGCTACCTCGAGCCGCACCGCTACCGGGGCAACCTCCGCATCCTCGGTGACGCACTCGTCGACCGCGTGCTCGTCACCGACGGACGGGCGACCGGTGTCGTCGTGCGCCGCGGGGGCGAGGAGCTCGTGATCGACGCGGGCACCGTCGTGCTCGCCGCGGGGGCCGCCTCCTCCCCCGGCATCCTCCAGCGCTCGGGTGTCGGGCCGCGTCCGCTGCTCGACCGCCACGGCATCCCCGTCGTCGCCGACCTCCCCGTCGGCATCGGCATGCAGGACCACCTGGGGCTCTGGGTCGCGCTCGAGCTCGCCGAGAGCGAGGGGCAGGCCCGCAACGGCGCCCGCGGCAACGTGACCGTGCGCTACACCTCCGGCACCCCGGAGTTCGACTCGGGCGACCTGCTCATCGTCGCCGCGAACCCGCTCGCCGACGATCCCGGCACGGTCGCGATGGGCGTGAAGCTCGGCCAGGTGCACTCGCGCGGATCGTTCGAGATCGTCTCCTCGGATCCCGAGTCGCCCGCCGACATCTCCCTCGGGCTCCTGAGCGATCCCCGCGACCGCGTGCTCGCGCGACGGGCGGTGAGGGATGCCGTGGCGATGTTCTCCTCGGATGCCGTGGCGAGTCGGGTGCGTGCGATCCGCGACCGCGAGGGCCGCGTCATCGACCCCGGGATGTCGGATGCCGAGCTCGATGCCTTCCTCCGCGAGGTCGCCCGCGACACCTCGCACCTGTCGAGCGGGGCGCGGATGGGTGATCCTGCGGCGTCGACGACCGTCGTGGACGCCCACGGCCGGGTGCTCGGCGTGGACGGCCTCGTCGTCGCCGACCTGTCGATCTGCCCGTGGGTGCCGCGTGCCAACACCCACCTCACGGCGATCATGATCGGCGAGCGCATCGCCGACCTCCTGCTGCCGCTGCCTTCGGGGGTCGAGTAGCGCCCGCAGGGCGCGTGTCGAGACCTGCCGCGACGAGGTCTCGACACGCGGCTGCGCCGCTACTCGACCACCGAGTCGTTACGTGGCGACGGCACCCTCGATGGGGCGGCCGTCGCGGATCGCCCGCAACGCGTCGAGCACGTGGTCGCGGTGCGTGACCGTCGCCGCGTGGGCCGCGTCGGCATCCTGCGCCACCACGGCATCCACGATTCGCTCGTACTCGTGCATCGACGCGACGCGACGCTGCGGGATCATGAACGGGAACGGATTCGGCGAGCTCTGCGCGTACAGCCGCTCGATGATGCCGGTCGCGGTGGTCTGGCCGCTCATCTCGCGGATGACCGCGAAGATGCGGGCGTTCATGGCGACGTACCGCTCGGGTTCGTTGCGGTCGACGGCGGCCCGCAGCTCGGCGAGCAGTTCGCGCAGCTCCTCGCGCTGCGCCTCGCTCCCGCGCAGCGCGGCCTTGCCCGCGCACATCGCCTGCAGCGAGAGACGGGTCTCGGTGATCTCGATGGCCTCGTCGATCGAGATCGATCGCACGCGCGCGCCGCGGTTGGGGGTGCGTTCGACGACACCCTCCGCCGCGAGCTCCATGAGAGCCGCCCGCACGGCCGAGCGCTTCACCCCGTAGGCGTCGGCGAGGTCGGCCTCGACGAGACGCTCACGCGGGTGGAAGCGCCCGGCGCGGATGTCCTCGCGCAGGCGCTCCGCGACGGCGAGGGCTCTCATGCCCTCATTCTCCCTGGTCGCGGAGCGCTTTCGCGGGAGGTCGCGGTCTAGCGCAGCATCCGCTAGGGCACCATCCCGATGTACTTCTCCTCGAGGTACTCCAGGATGCCCTCGCTCGAACCCTCGCGGCCGAGTCCCGACTGCTTCGTGCCGCCGAACGGTGCGGCGGGGTCGGAGAGCACGCCCTTGTTGACGCCGACCATCCCGGCGTCGATCTTGAGCGCCGTGCGGAGTGCGAGCGACTCCTCGCCGAAGACGTAGCCGATGAGGCCGTAGATCGAGTCGTTGGCCATGCGGATCATCTCGTCGACGTCGTCGACCTTCACGACGGCGGTGACCGGCCCGAAGATCTCGGTCTGATTGATCGTCGAGCCGTGCTTCACGCCCGTGACGACGGTGGCGGGGTAGAACGCGCCCGTGTCGCTCTTCTCGCCACCGAGGGTCACGGTGGCGCCTTCCGCGACGGCGGTCTCGACGAGCTCCGCCACCTTGTCGCGCTCGTCGAGCGACACGAGGGCGCCGAGCGTGTTCTCCTTCTCGAGTCCGGGGCCGTTCTTCACCTCGCGCAGCTTCTCGGTGAACTTCGCGACGAACTCGTCGTGCACGCTGCTGTGCACGTAGAACCGGTTGGCGGCCGTGCAGGCCGAGCCGCCGTTGCGCATCTTCGCGAGCATCGCACCCTCGACGGCGACGTCGAGGTCGGCGCCCGGGAGCACGAGGAACGGCGCGTTGCCGCCGAGCTCCATCGACGTCGACACGACGGTATCGGCGGCCTCGTGGAGCAGCATCCGTCCCACCTCGGTCGAGCCGGTGAACGACATCTTGCGCACCGCGGGGTGGTGCATCATCTTCGAGATCGCCGGTCCGGTCGGCTTCGGCGTGACAAGGTTGACGACGCCCTTCGGCACGCCCGCACGCGCGAGGGCGTCGACGACGTAGGCGGCAGTGAGCGGCGTCTCGCTCGCGGGCTTGAGGATGGTCGTGCAGCCTGCGGCGAGGGCCGGCGCGAGCTTGCGGGTCGCCATCGCGGCGGGGAAGTTCCACGGCGTGATGAGCAGCGAGACGCCGATCGGCTGGCGGGTCACGACGATGCGGGTCGCGCCGCTCGGAGAGAGGCGGAAGTCGCCCGGGATGCGCACGGCCTCCTCGGCGAACCAGCGGAAGAACTCGGTCGCGTAGCCCGCCTCGGCCATCGCGTCACCCCACGACTTGCCGTTCTCGCGCACCATGATCTCGGCGAAGTGCTCCTTCTCCGCCGTCAGGATGTCGAACGCGCGGCGCAGGATCTCGCTGCGTTCGCGCGGAGGGGTCGCCGCCCACGCGGGGAACGCAGCCTCGGCGGCCTCGATCGCGGCGGTGCAGTCGTCGTCGGTCGCGATCGCGAAGTCGGCGATCGTGGAGCCGTCGGCGGGGTCGATCACGGGGAAGGTCTTCCCCTCGGCCCCGGCGCGCCATTCGCCGTCGATGAAGAGGTCGGAGATGTAGTCCATGGATGTCTTTCTGGGTGTGGTGGTGAGCGGGAGCGGGAGGGTCAGGCGAGGCGCGAGCGGTCGCCGTCGAACGCGGCGTCGAGGATGCGCTCGAGCAGGTCGGGGGTCGCCTCGCGGGAGGCGAGCGCGACGAGCCGCGTGACGCCGGCGGCGAGCTCGGCGATGCGCGGCAGTTGCGCGCGTTCGAGCCCGATGTCGGCGAGGGAGGCGGGCAGCTCGATCTCGACCGTGATCGCGGCGAGCCTGTCGATCGCCGCCTGGGCGTCGTCGCGTGCGGTCGCGCGGCCGCCGACGCCGAGGGCGTCGGCCATGAGCGCGAGACGATCCACCGTCTGATCGAAGCACGCCTGGAGCACGTACGGCAGCATGAGCCCGGTGCCGAGCCCGTGCGGCGTGTGGGTGAGGGCTCCGATCGGATACTGCAGCGCGTGGGACAGGTGCGTTCCCCCGGAGCCGAACGCCATCCCGCCCAGGAGGCTGCCCCACGCCATGCGCTCGCGCGCCTCGACGTCGGAGCCGTCTTTCACGGCGCGCGGCAGGGCGTCGCCCATCGCGCGGAGTCCGTCGAGCCCCAGGAGCGACGACATCCGGTTGCGGCCGACGAAGATCGGCAGCTGACTCGACCAGTCGGGCTCGCGCTCGACGGCGGTGAACGACTCGGCGCAGTGCACGATCGCGTCGATGCCCGAGTAGGCCGTGACGGAGGCCGGGGCGCCCATCGTGAGGTCGGGGTCGACGATCGCGACGCGCGGGATGAGCGTCGCGTCGGAGACGCCCACCTTGAGTTCGCGGTCGGGATCGGAGACGACGGCGACCGGGGTCGCCTCGGAGCCGGTGCCCGCCGTCGTCGGCACGGCGACGATCGGCAGCACCGCACCTGTCACCTTGTTCTCGCCGTAGTAGTCGGCGAGCGGCCCCGGCTGCGAGAGCAGGAGCGCGACGAGCTTGCCGAGGTCGAGCGCCGAACCGCCGCCGTACGCGACGACGACGTCGGGCCGCGCGGCACGGGCCGCCTCGGCCGCGGCGACGACGCTCGCGACGGGGAGTTCCGGGATGACCTCGGAGTGCACGTGCACCGTCACCCCGGCGGCGTCGAGCGCCGCGAGCGCACCCGCGAACGCGGGCGTGCTGCTCAGGAAGGGGTCGACGACGACGAGCGCGCGCGAGCCGAGCCGGGCGACCGCCGGGGCGAGCGACGCGAGAGCGCCGCGACCGAAGTGCACGGCGTCGGGCGCCCGCAGGATCCCGATCGGGTCCGCGGGTGGGTGGGAGTGGTTCATGGGGAGGCACCGTTCCGAAGAGCGAGCGCCCGCTCCCAGACGGCCGCGTCGAGGGGGATGCCGGCGGTGATCCGCGCGGCACGTTCGGCGCGGGCACGATCGCCGGGGACGGCGACCGGAGTCGACCCCCCGCTCGCGCGCACCGCGTCGAAGTACTGGGTGAGACCGGCGAGCGATCCCGTGGAACCGAGGGCGTCGAGCGAGAACACGACGAAGAGGTCGCCCTTGCTCGGCGGGTGCTCGACGTCGAGCGTGCCGTGCACGTCGCGTCCGAACGCCGACCCGGCGAGCACGCCGACGAGCGCCTCGAAGGCGAGTCCGAGCGCGTAGCCCTTCGGCCCGCCGAACGGCGCGATCGCCCCCTGCGCGGCGGCGGCGGCATCCGTCGTGGCGTTGCCGTCGGCGTCGATCGCCCAGCCGAGCGGGATCGGCACGCCGCGGTCGCGGTGGTCGATGATCTTGCCCATCGACACCTCGGCGGTCGACATGTCGAGGATGAACGGTTCAGCGAGGGTCGGGATGCCGACGCCGATCGGGTTCGTACCCACCATCGCGGTCGCACCGCCCCACGGGTGCACGAGCGCTTCGCTCACGGTGAGGGCCACCCCGGCATTGCCGGTCGCGACGATGCGTTCGAGGTAGGGGGCGAGCATCCCGACGTGCCCGGCGTTGCGGATGCTCGCCATCGCGAGGCCGGTCGTCGCGGCGCGTTCGAGGATCAGGTCGAGGGCGCGGTGAGCGGCGACGGGTCCGAGTGCGCGGCGGCCGTCGACGACGAGGCCTGCGTCGGTGCGCCAGTCGAGTCCGAGCTCGACACCCGAGACGGTGACGCCGGCGAGCAACCGGCCGACGAGCACGGGAAGCCGTCGGATGCCGTGCGAGGCGTGTCCGCGGAGGTCGCCCTCGACGAGGGTCGCGGCCTGCAGTTCGGCGTCGTCGGCTGTCGCACCATGCCGGACGAGGGCCTCGGCGATGACGGCGTGCTCCTCCTCGGGGCTCACCACCACAGTCGAGACCGCATCGGTCGCTCGCACGTCATCCACCTCCGCCCTCGTCCGCATGATGCTCTCGCATCGTGTCACCGGGGTAGGCTGACGAGCCATGGAACGTCCCGCGCAGCAGGACGCCGCGTCGGACCCGCCCTCGGCCGTCCGCAAGGCGCTCGGACTGCTCGACGCCTTCACCCCGCGCACGCCCGAGCTCAGCATCCGCGAGCTCTCGCGCATCTCCGGCGTCGCGCGCTCGACCACCCATCGGCTCGTCGGAGAGCTGCTCGAGTGGGGTGCGCTCGAACGCACGACGGGCGGCGTGCGGCTCGGCGTGAAGCTGTTCGAACTCGGCAGCATGGCGCCGACGTCGGTCACGCTGCGCGAGGCGGCCCTGCCGTTCGCCCATCACCTGCACGAGGTGACGCAGCTCACCGTCAACGTCGCCATCCGCGACGGGCGCGAGATCGTCTACGTCGACAAGATCAGCTCGCGCGCGCTGCGAGTGCCGCACTCGCGTCAGGGCGGCCGCAACCCGCTGCACGCGACGGGCCTCGGCAAGGCGATCCTCGCCTTCAGCGACGCCGGAGCACTCGAGGAGCTGCTCGCCGCACCGCTCGAGGCGGTGACCCCCAAGACGATCGTCGACGCGGGCGCGCTGCGAGCAGAACTCGCCCGGGTGCGCGAGCGTCGCATCGCCTACGACGTCGAGGAGTCGCGGCTCGGGCTGTTCTGCGTCGCCGCGCCGATCCTCGATCCACGCGGCCGGGCGCTCGGCGCGATCTCGGTGACCGGGGCGACGGCGCTCGACCAGGCGGAGCGCTTCGCCCCCGCGGTGAGCACGACGGCGCTGGCCGTCGCCGGAGCGCTGCGTCCGCGTCGGCCCTGACCCGCGCGAGGCGGATGCGGGCCTACGCCGCACCCAGACTCGACACGACGAGGAAGATGACGTAGGCGACGGCCGCCGACGGGAGGATCGAGTCGAGCCGGTCGAGGAAGCCGCCGTGACCCGGCAGCATCGACGAGATGTCCTTGATGCCCAGGTCGCGCTTGATGAGCGACTCGGTGAGATCGCCGATCGTGCCGACGAGGGCGAGCAACGGGCCGAGGATGAAACCGAGCCACCACGGCTGTCCGAGCATGAGCCAGGCGAGCAGCACACCTGCGATCGTCGCGACGACGATCGACCCGAGGAAGCCCTCCCAGGTCTTGCCGGGACTGATGAGCGGCGCGAGCTTGTGCTTGCCGAAGGCGAGTCCCGACGCGTACGCGCCGACGTCGGTCACGACGACGATGATGATCGCCGCGAGCGTCCACCACTGCCCGCCGGGCAGGCCTGCGAGCACGACGTAGAGGCCCGCGAGGAAGGTCACGTAGACCTGCACGAGCGCACCCGCGCCGATGTCGGCGAACAGCGAGCGGGCATCCGTGTTGTGACTCGGCCGGAACTGCTCGCCGAGCCGCCACAGCGTGATGAGCACGACCGCGGCGAGCACCGCGAGCCAGAGCCCGTCGACGCCGAAGAAGAACGCCGCGGGCACGGTCGCGACGGCGACGACGGTCGAGGCGACGCGCGGAACGTCCCGCCCGGCGAAGCGCAGCGCGCTCGCGAACTCGAACACCGTGAGCCCGATGAGCGCCGCGGCGAGGATCATGAACAGCCACGTGAACACCAGCAGGCTCACCAGGAAGAGCGCGCCGAGCACGAGCCCGATGCCGATCGCCGCGAGCAGGTTGCGACCGACCCGCCGGTTGATCGCCTCGTTCGCGTGGTCGAACTGGGCGCGCGCCTCCTGACCGGCGTGGGCGAGGTCGTCGAGAGGGTTGTGCCTCTTGGCCGGCTCGGTCGCGGCGGCGGCGCGCTCGGGCGTGGACGCCCCGTCGTCGGTCTCGGCCATCAGACCTCGAGCAGCTCGGCTTCCTTGCGCTTGAGTGCCTCATCGATCGCGTCGATGTGGTTCTTGGTGACGACGTCGAGCTCCTTCTCGGCCCGCGAGATGTCGTCTTCGGAGACCTCCTTGAGGAGGGCGTCGAGGTCGTCCTTCGCCTTGCGGCGCACGTTGCGGATGGCGACCTTGGCGTCTTCGCCCTTGCCGCGCGCGATCTTGACGTACTCCTTGCGACGGTCTTCCGTGAGCTCGGGGATCGTCACCCGGATGATCGAGCCGTCGTTGGTCGGCGTCGCGCCGAGGTTCGGGAAGTTGACGATGGCGCGCTCGATCTCTTTCAGCGCCGCCTTGTCGTACGGCGTCACGATGAGGGTGCGCGCCTCGGGGTTCTGCAGGCTCGCGAGCTGGGCGAGCGGCGTCGGCGTGCCGTAGTAGTCGACCGGGATCTTCTGGAAGAGCGCGGGGTTGATGCGACCTGTGCGCACCGTCGCGAAGTCTTCTTTGGCGACCTCGACGGCCCGGTTCATCTTGTCGCGGGCCTCGGCCAGCACGTCGGCGATCGCCATGGGTGCACTCCTTCGCTTCCGAAGAACGAGCTTAGGGCCCCTCGGCTGGGATTCAGCGCGAAGCGGCGAGGAGCGCGACCCCGAGCAGCACGATCGCCGCCCCACCCAGCCGCGTGGCGGGGTGAGGCTCCTTGAACAGCAGCCACCCGGCGAGCGCGACGAAGACGACGCTGATCTCCCGCGCGGGCGCGACGATCGAGATCGGCGCGAGCTGCATCGCGAACAGGATGAGGATGTACGACAGCGTCGAGAGCACCGCGACGACGAGCACCTCGCGGCCGTGCCGGCGCAGCACCTGCCGCACGGTGCTCCACCGCCGCACCGCGTAGGGGGCGAGCAGCACCGCCTCGACCGCGGTGGTGCCGGCGTTGAGCAGGATCGGCGAGAGTGCGAGCGCGGTGACGGCGTGCGCATCCCACAGCGTGTAGGCGGCGATGACGACGCCGATGAGCAGCCCCCACCCGACGCCCGCCCGCGCCGTGACCCAGCGGGAGCGCCCGCCGGCGAGGCCGATCACCACGACGCCGACGACGACCGAGGCCGCCCCGAGCAGGCCGGTCGGGCCGGGCCGCTCGGAGAACAGCACGATCGCCACGAGCACCGTCAGCAGCGGCCCGGTGCCGCGGGCGAGCGGGTAGACGACCGACACGTCCCCCGCGCGGTATCCCGCCTGGAGCGACAGGAAGTAGAGCGCCTGGAGCGCACCGCTCACGACGACCGCGAGCGCGAGCTCCGGCCATGAGGGCGGGTCGAGCAGCGCGACGACGATCGCGACCGGCAGCAGCAGGACCGCCGCCGCGACCGCGGTGAGCCACACGAACGCCGGACCGCTGACCGCGGCACGTTTGACGACGAGGTTCCAGGCCGCGTGCGCGAGACCGCCGGCGAGGATGAGGAGGACGACGAGCGCCGACACCCGCGGCGCTACTCGCCGGCGCCGGTGACGAAGTCGATGAGCTCCTCGACGCGGCCGAGCAGCGCGGGCTCGAGATCGCCGTAGCCGCGCACCGTGCCGAGGATGCGCTGCCAGGCCGCGGCGACATCCGCCGGCGTCTCATGCGGCCAGCCGAGCGCCGCGCAGATGCCGTGCTTCCACTCGGTGCCGCGCGGGATCACAGGCCACGCGGCGAGGCCGAGCCGCACGGGCTTCACCGACTGCCAGACGTCGACGAACGGATGCCCGAGCACGAGCACGCCCGGGGCGGCGGCCGCTGCGGCGATCCGGCTCTCCTTCGACCCCGGGATGAGGTGGTCGAGCAGCACTCCCGCGCGACGTCCGGGTGTCGGGCCGAACTCCTTCAGGGCCGCCGCGAGATGATCGGCCCCGTCGAGCAGCTCGACGACGACGCCCTCGACGCGCAGGTCGGCGCCCCACACCTTCTCGACGAGCTCCGCGTCGTGCTTGCCCTCGACGTAGAGGCGGCTCGCCCGGGCGACCCGCGCGCGCTCCTGCGGCACCGCACGACTTCCGGATGCCGTGCGCGCGGTGGGTGCGGGCGCCGCCTTCGGCACGGTGAGGATCACAGGCTCGCCGTCGACGAGGAACCCGCCGCCGAGCGGGAAGGCGCGGACTCTCCCACGTCGGTCTTCGAGCTCGACGATGCCCTTCGCCACGGACACCACGGCGCCCACGTAGCCGTCGACGAGTTCGACGACGAGATCGCGTTCGGCGGGCACCTCGCGGACGACCCTCTTGTCGCGGTCGCGCCAGCCGCCGGCGAGGACATCCTCGCCGTAGCGATCGCTCACGCCGTGACCAGGGTGCCGATCCGGGTGCCCTTGAGGGCCTTCGTGATGTTGCCCGCGGGCTCCATGCCGAAGACGACCATCGGCATCCCGTTGTCCATGCAGAGGCTGAAGGCGGTGGAGTCGACGACCTTGAGTCCCTGCACGAGGGCCTCCTGGTACGACACCTTGTCGAGCTTCTTCGCCTTCGGGTTGGTGCGCGGGTCGGAGTCGTACACGCCGTCGACGCCGTTCTTCGCGACCAGCACCTCGGCGGCGCCGATCTCGAGGGCGCGCTGGGCGCTCACCGTGTCGGTGGAGAAGTACGGGAGCCCGGCGCCGGCGCCGAAGATGACGATGCGGCCCTTCTCGAGGTGCCGTTCGGCGCGCAGCGGGATGTACGGCTCGGCGACCTGCGTCATCGCGATCGCCGACTGCACGCGCACCTGCGCGCCCGCCTGCTCGAGGAAGTCCTGCAGGGCGAGCGCGTTCATCACGGTGCCGAGCATGCCCATGTAGTCGGCGCGGCCACGATCCATGCCGCGCTGGCTGAGCTCCGCGCCGCGGAAGAAGTTGCCACCGCCGACGACGATGGCGATCTCGACACCGCTCCTGTCGTCTTCGTCCCTCGGTGCCGCGGCGGCGATCTCGCGGGCGATGCCGCCGACGATGTCGGGGTTCACGCCGAGCGAACCGCCGCCGAACGCCTCCCCCGAGAGCTTGAGAAGGACCCTGCGACGCTTCTGCTTCTTGGGAGGCACGGTGCCCAGGATATCCCGCCCCGACACTCGCAGCCTGCTCACAGCGGAGGCAGAGCGAGCGCCCGGGATGCGCGACCTAGTCTGGCCGCAGAGACCACGACGACCGCATAACCCCCCAGTGCAACGGTCGTCGGGTCGCCCCGTGAGAACACGGTGAGTGAAGAGAAAAGGGCCGGGACGCACCGCAGGCGTCCCGGCCCTTCTCAGGCGTGCTGAGTGTGTCGCTTACGCGCCGACCTTGAACCGCGCGAAGCCGGTGATGGTGAGTCCGGCATCCTTCGCGACGTTGCCGACGACGAGCTTGTTGTCGCGCGCGTAGTCCTGCTCGAGGAGCGAGACCTGCTTGAAGAACGCGCCGAGGCGACCCTCGACGATCTTCGGGAGGGCGGCCTCCGGCTTGCCCTCCTCGCGGCTGATCGTCTCGACGATGCGGCGCTCGTTCTCGACCTCGGTGGCCGGCACCTCGTCACGCGTCAGGTAGATCGGCGCGGCGAACGAGATGTGCTGGGCGATGCTGCGCGCCGTCTCGGCGTCGTCACCCGTGTAGGAGACGACGACACCGATCTGCGGCGGCAGGTCCTTGCTCGTGCGGTGCAGGTAGACGGCGAACTTGTCGCCGGCGATGCGCGTGACCTGACGCAGCTCGAGCTTCTCGCCGATCGTCGCGGCCTGGTCTTCGATGAGGCTGCCGACGGTGCCACCCGCGGTGGGCACGGCGAGCGCCGCATCCACCGTCTCGGCGCCGGAGTCGGCAAGAGCCTGCACGACCTGCTCGGCGAGCGCGATGAACTTGTCGTTCTTCGCGACGAAGTCGGTCTCGCAGGCGAGCTCGATCATCGTGACGGCCGTGGCCGACTCGACGACCGCGATGAGGCCCTCGCTCGTGGAGCGGTCGGCACGCTTCGCGTTGCCCTTCGCGCCCTTGAGCCGCAGGATCTCGATCGCCTTCTCGACGTCGCCGTCCGCCTCGACGAGTGCGTTCTTGGTGTCGACCATGCCGGTGCCGAGCTTCTCGCGCAGCGCCTTGAGGTCTTCCATGCTGAAGTTCGCCATGGATGCTTCCTAACTCGTGGTTCTTACGTGCGGGTGAATGAAGGGGGCGCGACTACTTCTTCGCGGCCGGCTTCTTCTCGTCATCGGTCGCCTCGGCCTCGATCTTGGCCTCGGTGTCGGCGTCCGACTCGGGAGCGTGCTCGGGGACGATCTCCGGGTCGCCGGCGGCGAGGTCGGCGTCGGCCTTCGCGTCGGCGTCGTTCTCCTCGGTCGTCGCTCCGACCTCGGCCTCGGCGGCCGGCTCCTCGGCAGCGGGCGCCTCGGCAGCGGGGGCTTCGGCGGCGGGGGCTTCGGCGGCGGCGGGCGTCTCGGACGCACCGAGCAGCTCGGCCTCCCACTCGGCGAGCGGCTCGACGGCGGACACGTTGCCCTCCGCGGCCGGCGCCTGGTGACGCTGCACGAGACCCTCGGCGGCGGCGTCGGCGATGATGCGGGTGAGCAGCGCCACCGAGCGGATCGCGTCGTCGTTGCCCGGGATCGGGTACTGGAGCTCGTCGGGGTCGGCGTTCGTGTCGAGGATGCCGATGATCGGGATGCCGAGCTTCGTGGCCTCGTCGACCGCGAGGTGCTCGCGCTTGGAGTCGACGACCCAGATCGCCGACGGCGTCTTCGTCAGGTTGCGGATGCCCCCGAGCGTCTTGTGGAGCTTGTCGAGCTCCCGCTTCTTGATGAGGAGCTCCTTCTTGGTGAAGCCCTTGGTGGTGTCGTCGAAGTCGATCTCCTCGAGCTCCTTCATGCGCGCGAGGCGCTTGGAGACCGTCTGGAAGTTCGTGAGGAGGCCGCCGAGCCAGCGCTGGTTCACGTAGGGCTGGCCCACGCGCTTCGCCTCGTTCTCGATCGTCTCCTGCGCCTGCTTCTTGGTGCCGACGAAGAGCACGGTGCCGCCGTGGGCGACCGTCTCCTTGACGTAGTCGTACGCCTTGTCGATGTACCCGAGCGACTGCTGCAGGTCGATGATGTGGATGCCCGAGCGCTCGGTGAGGATGAAGCGCTTCACCTTCGGGTTCCAGCGACGGGTCTGGTGTCCGAAGTGCACGCCGCTGTCGAGCAGCTGGCGGATGGTGACGACGGCCATGGCCGATCTCCTTGTGTTCTCAGTTGTCCGATCCGCGGCGGATGCCGGGATCCCTGGTGCCCGGGCGCGCATCCGCTCTTCTTCCGAAGAGACCGAGGGATGAGCTGCCGCTGGTCTGCAGCTGACGCTGCTGGGCACGCGAAGTCACCTCCCGAAAGAGGTGCTGGGGGAAGTGTAGCAGCGGAGCGCCGCGAGGAGTACGCTGCCTCCAGCCGCTCCAGGCTCTGGACGAAGGGAGGACCCGATGAACACCGACGCCGTCGTGTCCGGAATCCAGACCCCTTCCCTCGAGGCCGCCGCCTAACCCGTTCCTCCGGTGGCCTCCGATCCGGAGCCACTTCCTTGAACAACTTCTTCGGCGACGACTTCGTCGTCCCCACCTTCGATTTCGCCGACGTCGAACCCGGCGTCGGCCAGCGCTGGTCCACCTGGGCCTCCGTCACCCCGAGCGAGCGCGGCCCGCAGCCGTGGCCCGACTGGGTCGTCACGTCGCGCGACGCGATGGACACCGAGCTCGGCATCCTCAAGACGGGCAAGGAGGCCGACGTGTTCCTCGTCGAGCGCGCCATCCCGGGAACCCCGGGCGTGCTGCTCGCCGCGAAACGGTATCGGTCGGCCGACCACCGCGACTTCCACCGCTCGAGCGTCTACCGCGAGGGACGCGGCATCGAGAAGAAGAGTCGCGACCAGCGCGCCGTCGAACGCGGCAGCCGCTACGGGCGCGGCGTCGCGGCGGTCGCCTGGTCGTACGCCGAGTTCGGCGCGCTCTCCCGCCTGTACCTCCGTGGACTCCCCGTGCCCTATCCCGTGCAGGTGAGCGGCACCGAGATGCTCATGGAGTTCATCGGGTCGGGCACCACGGCCGCGCCGCGCCTCGCGGCCTCGCACGCGTCGGGATCGGAGCTCGCCGACCTCTTCGCGCAGGTCGCCGCGATCGTGCTCGGGCTCGCGGCCGAGGGATGCGCGCACGGCGACCTCTCGCCGTACAACCTGCTCGTGCACGAGGGGCGCGTCGTCGCGATCGACCTGCCGCAGCTCGTCGACGTCGTCGCGAACCCGAACGGGATGGCGCTCCTCGAGCGGGACTGCCGCAGCGTGTGCGACTGGTTCACCCGTCGCGGCCACGCGTGCGACGCGGGCGAGTTGTTCGCGCAGGCGTGCGGCGAGCTGTTCTGAGTCCTCCCCGGTGCGGCACGGGGTCGCCTCTCCCCCGCGCCCTGCTGCGCGCCCTCCTCCCCCGCGGGCGTGCGCTGGGATGCCGTCATGCGGTGGCGGCGGATTCTCGGGGCGGTCGCGGCGATGCTCCTCGTCGCGGCCGCCCCGACGGGCGAGCCCGGGTCCGAGCCGATCTGGTCGTGGCCGGTCGAGGCTCCGCGTCCGATCGCCCGTCCGTTCCTCGCCCCGCCCACGCCGTACGCCTCGGGACACCGAGGCATCGACATCCGCGCCTCCCCCGGCTCCGAGGTGCGGGCGCCCGCCGCCGGGGTGGTGCACTTCGCGGGCTTCGTCGTCGACCGTCCCGTCGTCTCGATCCGGCACGCGGGCGGGGTGCTCTCGTCGTTCGAGCCCGTCGAGCCGCTCGTCGCGACGGGCGACCGCGTCGCGCGCGGCCAGGTGATCGGGATGCTCCTCCCCGGTCGCTGCGCGGGAGGCTGCCTGCACCTGGGCGCGCGGATCGACGGCGGCTACGTGAACCCGCTGCTCTTCTTGGGCGGACTCGAGCATTCGGTGCTCTACCCGCTGGAGTGACTCGCGCTAGCTAGGCGCGCGGATGGGCGAGCCGGTACGACTCCTTGAGCCGCTCCGACGAGACGTGCGTGTAGATCTGCGTCGTCGCGAGGCTCGCGTGGCCGAGCAGCTCCTGCACGGCACGGAGGTCGGCGCCGCCGTCGAGCAGGTGGGTCGCGGCCGTGTGCCGGAACGCGTGGGGCCCCGCGGGTCCCGCGCCGGGGAGGTCGACGAGCAGGTGCGCGACGAGCTCGTACACGGCGCGCGTGCTCAGGCTCCGGCCGCGGGCGCCGAGGAAGATCGTGCCCGGGTCGTCGCGGCCGTCGAGCAGGGCCGCGCGCGCGTCGTCGAGGTACGTGGCGAGCGCCCGTCGGGCCGGGATGCCGAACGGCACGACGCGCTCCTTGCCGCCCTTGCCGAGCACGAGGAGCGTTCTGCGCTCGAGGTCGAGGTCGGCCGTGCGCGCGCCGACGATCTCGCTCACGCGGAGGGCCGACGCGTAGAGCAACTCGACGACGGCGAGATCCCGCACGGCGTTGGACTCCCCCGTCGCCGCGCGGGCGGCGAGATCGTCGAGCAGCCCGTCGACCTGCGGGCGGGTGAGCACGCGCGGCAGGTGGCGATCGGGACGCGGAGCCCTGAGTCGGGCGCCGGCATCCGTCGGGGTCGTGCCCGTCGCGGCGAGCCACCGCGTGAACCCGCGAGCGGCGGCGCTGCGGCGGGCGAGGGTCGACTTCGCGAGCCCCGCGGTCGAGCCGCGCCACAGCCAGCCGCGCAGCAGCTCGAGGTCGACCGCGGAGGTGTCGTCGGCATCCGTCTCCTCGGCGAAGCCGGCGAGGTCGAGCAGGTCGGTGCGGTAGCCGCGGATCGTGTGCGCGCTGAAACCGCGGTCGAGTTCGAGGTGACGGAGGTATCCGTCCATCGCGCCGCGGAGGTCCACGGCACCAGGATGCGCCCTCGCCGGGCCGGAGCCGTTCGGGCGCGCCGGGCTACTCGGGCGCGCCGCTCGCCTCCACCTCGGCGAGGTTGAACGTCGAGTTCTTGTTCGAGAACGCCTCGATGCGCTGCTCGTGCGTGAGTTCGGCGAGGCGGTTGAGCACCGAGTCGGGGAATCCCGACACCGGGCGCGTCTCGTTCACCGGCACGACGGTGTGCAGGATCTGGTCGTCGTAGACGTGCACGAGGTTGACCGACTGCGCGCCGTCGACGCCGAGCAGGCTGCCCGCGGGCGCCGACGCGTCGATCGTGTAGCAGGTGGCCGCCGCGACGGAGACGGGGATGCCGGCGAACATGCCCGACATCGCGTGGTGGAGGTGCCCGGCGAGGATGCCGCGCACGTCGGTGCCGCGCACGACCTCGGCGAGGCGGTGCATCTGCTGGAGTTCGAGGATCGCCATGATCTCGACGGGCGACGGGAGCGGCGGGTGGTGGAGGGCGAGCAGCGTGCCGTCGGGGGCGGGCTCGGCCAGCACGTCCCGCAGCCAGTCGAGCTGGGAGTCGGCGAGCTCGCCGTGGTGGTAGCCCGGCACGGTCGAGTCGAGGGAGATGATGCGCAGCCCGCCGATCAGCTCGACGCGGTCCTGCGGCGCGGTGCTCGCTTCGCCGAAGAGGCCCTCGGAGTACGCCGGACGCTCGTCGTGGTTGCCCATGACCCAGACGATCTTCGCGCCGATCCGTGCCGCGGCGGGCTCGACGATCGAGCGGAGGCGCACGTAGGCGTCGCGCTCGGCGAGGTCGGCGAGGTCTCCCGTGAACACGATCGCCTCGATCGGCAGGTTCGACCGGTGCAGCTGGTCGAGCGCGCGGATGAGCGGCGGATCGGTGTCGACCGCCCCGTAGAGCGCCCGTCCGCCGGCGAGGAGGTGGGTGTCGGAGATGTGCGCGATCACGTGCCGCGCCGGAGGGAACTGGCCCAGTTGCACCATGCGCGCACTCTACGCGTCCCCGGTGTCGCTCCGACCCGAGCCTGGCGGATCGGCGCCCACTACCCCGCCGCACGACGCCACCCGGTCGGCCCCTGAACCACCAGGCCGTCGAGTTCGAGCATCCCGAGCTCGGCGCGCACCGCGTCGACGGCCATGCCCGCCGTCGCCGCGAGCCGGTCGACGTCCTGGCCGGTGCGGCCGAGGGCGTCGAGCACCCGGGTGCGGGCGGGGCTCGACGTCTCCCGCGTCGGGAGGGTCGACGCCGCCGGATCCACGAGTTCGGCCATCTCCTGGGCCGAGGTGACGCACACCGCGTCGTACTCGCGGATGAGGCGGTGGCATCCCGACGACGCCGACGACGTGACCGGCCCGGGCACCGCGCCGAGCGGGCGACCGAGCTGCGCCGCATGACCGGCGGTGTTGAGCGACCCCGACCGCCAGCCGGCTTCGACGACGACCGTCGCCCGACTCGCGGCCGCGATGAGCCGATTGCGTTGCAGGAACCTCCACTTGGTGGGGGCGACCCCGCACGGCACCTCGGAGACGACGGCCCCGCGCTCGACGATGCGCGTGAGCAGCGTCTCGTGCGCGCTCGGGTAGAAGCGATCCACCCCGCCCGCGAGGAACGCCACGGTGGCTCCGCCGCTCGCGAGGGCCGCGCGATGGGCGGCGCCGTCGATGCCGAATGCCGCTCCCGAGACGATCGCGAAGCCCCGGTCGACCAGGCCGCTCGCCGCCTCGATCGTGACGTGCTCCCCGTAGCCGGTCGCGGCCCGGGCCCCGACGATCGCGATCGACCGGTCGAGCCCGCCGAGCAGCTCGGCACGGCCGCGCACCCAGAGTGCGGGCGGCGCGTGGTCGCCGAGGTCGTCGACGCCGACCGGCCACTCGGGGTCGCCCGGCACGACGAGCCGTGCCCCGAAGCGTGCGCCCTGCCGGAGGTGCAGCGCGGTGTCGAGGGTGCGCAGCCGGGGCTGCCAGCGCGCGACGGCATCCTCGAAGGAGCCGCCCGCGACGTCGGCGAGCTCGGACGCCGAGGCCGCGGCGGCGAGGTCGATCGCCCGCGCCGCTCCGACGGCGGCGACGAGGCGTCAGGCGTCGGCGTCGCCGGGTTCGGCGAGCCCGGTCCAGCGCGCCCGCGCGTACCGGTCGGCCAGCGCGTCGCGATCGTGGTCGGGGCGCGTGACGGCGCGGACGAGGCTCGCGAGCTCGGATCCGGGTACGCGCGTCATGCGGCGGCCCTCCGCAGGAGCAGGGCGCGGCCGACGTGGCTCGCGTCGGGGCGGGCGGCCTCGTCGAGGTCGGCGAGGGTCCAGGCGAGGCGCAGCACGCGGTCGTAGCCGCGCATCGTGATGCCGCCGCGCTCGAGCGCCCGGTCGAGCGCCGCGGTCGCACCCCGGGCGGGGACTCCGGCGGGCGACCGCAGCCAGGTGCCCGGCACCTCCGCGTTGAGCCGCCACGGCGTCGCCGCCAGACGTCGCCGCGCCACCTCGCGCGCGCGAGCGACCCGGCGTCGGGCGACGCCCGAGTCGATGCGCGGCGCCTCGTCGGCCGTGCGCAACTGCGCGGCGGTGATGCGGTCGACGCGCAGCCGGATGTCGACCCGATCGAGCAGCGGACCGGAGAGCCGTCCGAGGTAGCGGCGCTGCGCGAACGGCGTGCAGATGCACTCCTGGTCGCGCGACCCGGCGTTGCCGCACGGGCAGGGGTTGGCGGCGAGCACGAGCTGGAACCTCCCGGGGAAGCGGGCGGACCCGGCGGCCCGCGAGATCGTGATGACGCCCGACTCCAGCGGCTGCCGGAGGGCATCGAGGGCGTGCGGACTGAACTCGGGCGCCTCGTCGAGGAAGAGCACGCCGTGGGCGGCGCGGGCCGCGGCACCCGGCCGCAGCACCCCCGACCCTCCGCCGACGATCGCCGCGGGAGAGGCGGTGTGGTGCGGCGTCTCGAGCGGCGGCCGCACGCGCAGACGCTCGCCCACCGGCATCCCGGACAGCGACCGGAGCGACGAGACCTCGAGCGCCGCCTCGACGCCGAGGTCGGGCAGGATGCCGGGCAGTCGGCTCGCGAGCATCGTCTTGCCGGCGCCGGGCGGTCCGAGCAGGAAGAGGTGGTGGCCGCCCGCCGCGGCGACCTGGAGCGCCTCGACGGCATCCCGGTTGCCGACGATGTCGGCGAGGTCGCCCTCGTCCCGCGCGGCGTCGGGCGGCGCGGGCGGCAGCAGGAGCGGCTCGACGTCGATCGGGTCGAGGTCGGCGCCGTGCCAGATCGCCGCGTCGCGCACCGATCCGACCGGCACGATCTCGACGCCGTCCACGAGGGCGGCCTCGGCGGCGTTGCCGGCGGGGACGAGCACCGTGCGGAACCCCGCGCGGGCCGCGGCGAGCACGGACGGCAGGATGCCGGGCGTCGGCCGGAGGCGTCCGTCGAGCGCGAGCTCGCCGAGATGCACGACGCGGTCGACCGACGACGACGGCACGACGCCGTCGGCGGCGAGGGCGGCCATCGCGATGCCCAGATCGAACGCCGTGCCGTGCTTGGGGAGCGCCGCGGGCGAGAGGTTGATCGTCAGCTTGCGGGAGGTGATCGGGCATCCGGCATTCGCCGCCGCGGCACGCACCCGCTCGCGCGCCTGCCCGAGCGCGAGGTCGGGCAGCCCGATGAGCACGAACGCGGGGAGGTTGTTCGAGATGTCGGCCTCGATGTCGACGACGGTGCCGTCGAGACCGAGGAGGGCGATCGCGTGGGTGCGGGCGACGTGCGGCATCAGGCGGCGCCCATCAGAAGATGCCCTCGAGGTGCTCGATCGTCGCGGGGGCGTCGCGCGGGACGATGACGCCGATCGCGTCGACCCTCAGTCGCTCGACGCCGCGCACCGGACCGCGGTCGCGCATCCAGGCTGCCGCGAGCCGCCGCAGGCGCGAGAGCTTCCCGGGCGTGATCGCCTCGAACGGATGCCCGTACCGGGTCGAGCTGCGGGTCTTCACCTCGATGAAGACGAGGGCGGCGCCGTCGCGGCCGACGAGGTCGATCTCGCCGTCGGGGCAGCGCCAGTTGCGGTCGAGGATCTCGTAGCCGCGCGCGACGAGCGCCCGTTCCGCGATGCGCTCCCCGCGCCTGCCCAGTTCGTCTTTCGCCGCCATGCGACGAGGATCGCGGGACGGGAGGGCTCCCGGAGATCACGGAGCGCGGTCGGCGGAACGGCCCCGCGGCGTCGGGGTGGGGAGGACGCGGCTCGAGCCGTCAGGATGGGAGGGTGATCCCCGCCCTCGCCGGCCTGCTCCTCGCCGGAGCGGCCTTCAACATCCTCACCTGGCCGTTCTTCCTGCGCCGTGTCGCGAAGGACCCGCGGGCCCGCGACGCGCAGGGGAAGCCGACGACGTTCCTCGTCGTGCACATCGTGCTCGTCGCGATCGGGCTCACGCTCGCCGCGGCGTTCATCCTCGCGGCGATCGCGGCCCTCACCGGGAGCTGGTGAGGCTCACTCGTCGAGCGCGAGCTCCTTCGGGAGCTTGAGATCCTGATCGGCCCGCTCCTCGACGTTGACATCTTTGAACGTCAGCACGCGCACGCTCTTCACGAAGCGGTCGGACCGGTAGACGTCCCACACCCACACGTCGCTCATCGTGAGCTCGAAGTAGAAGTCGTGCTCGGTGTCCTTGCGCTCGAGCGTGACCTCGTTGGCGAGGTAGAAGCGCCGCTCCGTCTCGACGACGTAGCGGAACTGTCCGACGATGTCGCGGTACTCCTTGTAGAGGGCCAGCTCGACCTCGCGGTCGTAGTCCTCGATGTCGTCGTCATCCATTGCGACGAGTCTAGCTAGCGACCGCCGGGTCGAGGTCGAAGAGTCCCGGCTGCTTGAGCCAGCTCCAGCGGTGGAGGGCGCTCGCGCCGTGCGTCGCGATGCCGGCGTAGTGCTCGGCCGACGCGTACCCCTTGTTGCTCGTCCAGACGTAGCCCGGATGGACGGCATCCCGTTCGATCATGAGGCGGTCGCGCGCGACCTTCGCGAGCACGGACGCAGCGGCGACGGCCGCGCACGAACGGTCGGCCTTCACCTTCGTCGTCACCCGCAGCGCCCCGCGGTACGAGTCGCCGAGCGCGGGCGTGAGCCAGTCGTGGGATCCGTCGAGCAGCACGACCGCGCCGATGAGGTCGACGCCCTCCTCGCGCACGGCGTCGAGGGCGCGCTTCGCGGCGATACCGAGGGCGGCGATGATGCCGATCTGCTCGATGCGCTCGTTCGACGCCATGCCGACGGCCGCGTGACGACTCCAGCGGGCGACCTTCGGCTGCAGCTCCTCGCGGCGGGGCTCGGCGAGCAGCTTCGAGTCCTTGAGTCCCTCGGGCGCGGTGCGGGTGGCGAGGTCGACGACGCTCAGCCCCACCGCGACGGGGCCGGCGATCGCGCCGCGACCCACCTCGTCCATCCCGATCACGAGCCGCGCGCCCTCACGCAGCAGCGCGCGTTCGAGCCGCAGCGTCGGAACCGTCGACACCATCGGATCAGCCCGTCGGGGTCGGCGTCGGCTCGGGCTGCGGGGTCGAGGTCTCGGAGGAGCCCTCCTCGACGCCCGAGAAGACGATCGGATAGTTGTCGAGCCAGGTCCAGCGGTCGATCGGCCAGGAGATGAGGATGGCCCGGCCCACGACGTTGTCGAACGGCACGAAGCCCTTGCCCGGCTTGTCCTGGTTGTACCGCGAGTCCTGCGAGTTGTAGCGGTTGTCGCCCATGACCCAGAGCGAGTCCTCGGGGACGGTGACGTCGAAGTCGTCGCGCGACACCTTGGTGGCTCCCGGGCTCAACAGCACGTAGGGCTCCTCGAGCGGCACGCCGTTGACCATCATCTGTCCGAACTCGTTGCAGCAGGCGACGTTGTCGCCCGGCAGGCCGATGACGCGCTTGATGAGGTGATCGTTCGAGTCGGGCGCCGTGAGGCCGATGATCGACAGCAGCCAGTCGAAGAACGCGACGACCGGGTTCTGCTCCGGCTCGGGCTCCGGGTCGAGCCAGCCGCCCGGGTCGCGGAACACGACGATGTCGCCGCGCTCGATCGGCATGAGGTTCGGCACGAGCTCGTTCACGATGATGCGGTCGTTGACCTGCAGCGTGTCCTGCATCGACTCCGACGGGATGTAGAACGAGCGGATCAGGAACGTCTTGATGAGGAACGAGATGACGACCGCTGCGACCAGGATGACGGCGACGTCGCGCAGGAACGCCTTCCATCCGCGCAGCTTCTTCCGCTTCGGGCGGGTCTCCGCGACGCTCGCGGTGTCGCCGGAGGCCGTGGTCGGCCGTCGGTCCGGGCGCTCGGGCAGCGCATCCTGATTCGTCATGTCACCCCTGGGTTCCGGATCAGCATAGGCGGGGAGCGCGCCGGGAAAGCACGACGCGCGCAGCCTCGGGAAACGAGACCGCGCGCGTCGCGGAAGAACGGGCGGGACAGCTCAGCTGTCGCGCTTCTCCTTGATCTTGGCCTTCTTGCCGCGGAGGTTGCGCAGGTAGTAGAGCTTCGCGCGGCGCACGTCACCGCGGGTGACGATCTCGATGTGGTCGATGACCGGCGAGTGCACCGGGAACGTGCGCTCCACGCCGACCTGGAAGGAGACCTTGCGCACGACGAAGGTCTCGCGGACGCCCTCGTTCGAGCGGCCGATGACGACACCCTGGAAGACCTGGATGCGCGAGCGCGAGCCTTCGATGATGTTGACGTGCACCTTGACGGTGTCACCGGGGCGGAAGTCGGGGATGTCCGTCTTGAGAGAGGCGGCGTCGACGTCGTCGAGGATGTGCATGGGATTTCGCTCTCTGCGACCGCCTCAGATCGGGCGCGGTTTCAGGGTGATGATTCGGATCGTGCTCCTGACCCGATCGGGTGGGGCACCGTCGGTCCCTCTGAGGCAGGACCGTGCCGGAGCACAAGGAGACATCTTGCCACACCGGGCCGCTCCCCTCCAACCGCGGCCGCGGCATCCGGTTAGGCTTTCGCGGTGATCGAACTGCGCACCCCGACCGAGATCGAGGAGATGAAGGCCGCCGGGGCCTTCGTCGCCCGAGTGCTCGAAGCCACCCGCGACGCCGCGGCGGTCGGGGTCAACCTGCTCGAGCTCGACGCGCTCGCGCACGACATGATCCGCGCCGAGGGCGCCGAGAGCTGCTACATCGACTACCACCCGTCGTTCGGCGGCTCGAAGTTCGGCAAGGTCATCTGCACCTCGGTCAACGACGCCGTGCTGCACGGGCTGCCCTTCGACTATGCGCTGCGAGACGGCGACCTGCTGTCGCTCGACTTCGCCGCCTCGGTGAACGGCTGGGTCTCCGACTCGGCCCTCTCGATCGTCGTCGGCACTCCCCGCGACGAGGATCTGCGCCTCATCGCGATCGCCGAGGAGGCCCTCGAGGCCGGCATCGCCGCCGCCGTGCTCGGCAACAAGATCGGCGACATCTCGGCCGCGATCGGCGACGTCGCGCATGCGCACAAGCTCAAGGTCAACCTCGACTTCGGCGGCCACAGCGTCGGCCGCGTGATGCACGGCGACCTGCACATCCCGAACGACGGGCGCGCGGGCCGCGGCTTCCCGCTCAAGGCAGGACTCGTGTTCGCGGTCGAGCCGTGGTTCCTGCAGACGACCGACAAGATCTACACCGACGCCGACGGCTGGACCCTGCGCAGCAAGGACGGCTCGCGCGGCGCCCACGTCGAGCACACGATCGCCGTGACGGAGGACGGTCCGGTCGTGCTGACGGCGCGCTCCTCCTAGAACTTCACGGCAGCTCGTCCGCGCCCGGCGGCAGGAGGTCGGGGCGCGTGCGACGGGTGCGCTCGAACTGCTGCTCGCGACGCCACGCGGCGATCGCGCCGTGGTTGCCGGAGAGCAGCACGGGCGGCGCCTCGAGGTCGCGCCAGACGGCGGGCTTCGTGTAGCTCGGATACTCGAGCAGGCCGTCTTCGTGGCTCTCCTCGACGAGGCTGTCGGGATTGCCGACGACCCCCGGCACGAGGCGCCCGGCGGCCTCGATCATCGCCATCGCGGCGACCTCTCCCCCGTTGAGCACGTAGTCGCCGAGGCTCAGCTCGAGCACGTGGGCCCGGGTGCGGGCGTAGTCGAGGACGCGCTGGTCGATGCCCTCGTAGCGTCCGCAGCAGAACACGACGTGCTCCCTCGTGCTGAGGTCGCGGGCGGCGCCCTGCGTGAAGAGGCTGCCGGCGGGGGTCGTGAACACGACGGTGCTCGCGGGCGTCAGGAGCGCATCCAGCGCCTCCCCCCACGGCTCGGGCTTCATCACCATGCCGGCGCCGCCGCCGTACGGGGTGTCGTCGACCGTGCGGTGACGGTCGTGCGTCCACTCCCGCAGATCGTGCACGCGGATGTCGAGGGCGCCGGTCTGGCGGGCCTTGCCGAGGAGGGAGACGTCGAGCACCGAGAAGAACTCGGGGAAGATCGTCACGACGTCGATGCGCACGGCTTCAGGCTATCGGGGCCGTCCTCAACGCTCTCGGTTCGGGATCCTCGTCCACCGGTCGTCGATGACGGCCCCCTCCCGAGAGCGTTGCGCGCGAGCCTGCTCCCATGCCCGACGAACTCTTCAGCACCCGCTCACTCGCCGCCCGGGGATGGGGGACGGACGAGGTGGCCACCCAGGTCGCGGCAGGCAGGATCATCCGGGTCCGCCGCGGGTGGTACGCGACTCCGCGCACTCCGCCCGAGGTGGCGACAGCGGCCCGCATCGGAGGCCGGCTCACGTGTCTTGCCGCTTTGCGGCTTCACGGAGCGTGGACGCTCGAATCGAGCGCGATCCACGTGCGCCTGTCCTCGGGGGTGAGGTTCCGCCGAGTCGCCGGTGTCCGGCTCCACTGGACACCTCTCCGCGTCGGCCCGGGCGTCGACGAGATCGAGGAGGCACTCGAGTGTGCGCTCGGATGTACCGATCTGCGCGCCCTCGTCGTGGTCGTCGACTCGCTGGCGAACCGCCGTCTCCTCGGCCTCAGCCGCCTGCGCGACCTCCTCGCGGCGAGCCCGAAGGGTCGCCGCGTGCTCGAGCTCATGGATCCGGCCGCGGAGTCGGGAATCGAGACGCTCATCCGCCTCGCTCTCCGAAGCCGTCGCATCCGGCTGCGGAGTCAAGTCGTCATCCCAGGAGTCGGACGGGTCGACCTCCTGATCGGCGACCGGCTCGTCATCGAGGCCGACGGCTTCACCTGGCACGGCGACCGCGATGCGTTCGAGCGCGACAGGGATCGGGACCGCGAGCTCGTGCGGCGCGGCTACATCGTCCTACGTCCGAGCTATCGCCGCGTGATCGACGACCTCGACGCGATCGTGATCGCGGTCGTCGATATCATCCGCCGACGAGAACACCGCTGGCGGGCGGTGCACGGCGTGCAGCGCTCTGGATCCGGACGCTTCATCGATCTCTGATCGACGATCGAGCGTGTCGCAGAGCGTTAAGACGCCTCGGGGGCGGCGGACGCCTCGGGGGCGGCGGGCGTCTCGGAGGCGGCGGGCGTCTCGGAGCCGGCGGAGGCGGCGGGCTCGTCGTCGGGGAGCTCCTCGAAGAGCCCCGCGGGCGGGGTGAGCGTCACGGTGCCCCCGGCGAGGTCGACGGTCGGCACGATCGCCGCGACGAAGGGGACGAGCACCTCGCCGGAGCCGGTCTCGATCGCGAGGAGGTCTTGCGCCGGGAAGTGGTCGACGCGCGCGATGCGTCCCACGTCGACGCCGTCGCGCACCGCTCGGAGGCCGACGAGCTGGTGGTCGTACCAGGCGTCCGGCTCGGTCGGGAGCTCGGCGGCGTCCTGGTCGACCCAGAGGATGGCGCGCACGAGGGACTCGGCGACGGTGCGGTCGTCGACGTCCTGGAAGAAGCCGACGGGCTGGCTGTTGTACCAGCGGAGCTCGGTGAGCTCGAGCGACTTGCCGTGCCACGGGGATGACGTGGGCACCTGCAGGGTGAAGGTCGCGCCCGGTACGAAACGGCGTTCGGGCTCGTCGGTGAAGAGCTCGAGCTTGAGGGCGCCCTTGAGCCCGTGGGCCTTCAGGAGCCGTCCGACGCGCAACTGCGTCGTGCCCGGAGGCGGAGCCTTGCGGGCGTTCACGCCTCGTCGGTGTCGACGACGTCGACGCGCACGCGCTGACCGTCGGCGAGGGCCGTCACGAGCTGACGGAGCGCCTTCGCCGTGCGACCCGAGCGGCCGATGACGCGGCCCAGGTCGTCGGGGTGCACCCGCACCTCGAGCAGCTCGCCGCGCGAAGACGTCGACGACTGCACCCGGACGTCGTCCGGATTGTCGACGATTCCCTTGACGAGGTGCTCGAGGGCGGACTGCAGCATGATTACTTCTCGTCGCCCGAGGCTTCGGGCGCCTCGTCGGCGGCGGGCGCCTCGTCGGCGGCGGCCTCGGCACCGGCGGGCTCGTCGGCCGTGGCCTCGGCCTCGGTCACGGCCTCGGTCTCCTCGGCGGGGGCCTCGGCGGGCTCCTCGGCCTTCGGCGCGGCCTTCTCGGCCTTCGGCTTGAGGACGGGCTTCTTCTTCTCGTCGACCGAGAACTCCGCCTTCGCCTCCTTGGTCTTGATGGTGCTCGTCGCACCCTTCTCGCCCGTGAAGATGCCCCAGTCGCCCGAGAGCTTGAGGAGCACGGCGACCTGCTCGGTCGGCTGCGCGCCGACGCCGAGCCAGTACTGGGCACGCTCGGAGTCGATCTCGATGAACGAGGGCTCCTCGGTGGGGTGGTACTTGCCGATCTCCTCGATCACGCGACCGTCGCGCTTGGTGCGCGAGTCGGCGACGACGATGCGGTAGTACGGGGCGCGGATCTTGCCGAGCCGCTTGAGGCGGATCTTGACAGCCAAGAGTTATCTCCAGATGTGTGGTGCAGCGTGGACGAACTGCGCCGTGAGCGTGGGGTGCACACTCGGGCAGAACAAGTTTTCGATGAGTCGGTGTCGGATAGAGGGTCGGACACCGGGACCCAACGGACCATTCTGGCAGATTCCGGGGCGTCCGGCGACCACCCCCGGCTCACTCCGGGGCGACGGGATTCGCGAGCTGCTCGCGCACGACGGTCCGGCGCCGCGACAGGGCGACGCCGACGAGGCAGATCACGCCGCCGGCGAGGGCGAGCGGATGCGGGATCTCCTGGAACGCGAGGAAGCCCATGAGGGTCGCGAGCGGCGGCGAGAGGTAGCTCGCGATCCCGAGTTGGCCGGCCGGCATCCGGCTGAGCGCGTACGCCCACGTCGTGAAGGCGAGCGCGGTCGGCACGACGCCGAGGTACACCGTGCCCCACCACGCCGACGGCGGTGCGACGGCGAGCTGCTCGACGAGGAGCGGGGCGAACGGCAGGCACACGACGAGTCCGATCGCGCAGCCCAGGAAGGTGGCCTGCACGGCCGGGATGCGGCGCACGACGGGCTTCTGCGCGATGACGCCGATCGCGTAGGTGACGGCGGCGACGAGGGCGAGCACGGCGCCGACGAGGTCGAACGGATGCGCGGTGCCCGACGCGAGCAGCGTGCCGACTCCGATGAGCACGACGCCCGAGAAGGCGACCGCCGCCCCGATCGCGAGCCAGCGCGGGATGCCCTCGCCGAGGAACACCCCCGCGCCGAGGGCGATGAGGATCGGCCCGATGCCGACGATCATCGCCGCGGTGCCGGCATCCAGCGTCTGCTCCGCCGTGTTGAGGGCCACGTTGTACGCGCCGAACCAGGCGACGCCGTATACGGCGAGCTGCACCCACTCGCGCCGCGTCGGCCACACCCAGCGGCGCGCCAGGAGGGCGAGGATGCCGAGCGCGACCGTGCCGACGACGAGACGGCCCAGCGCGAGCGGCCCGCCGTCGAGGAACGGACCGACCCCGCGGATCACGACGAACGCGCTCGCCCACGCCAGGAACGTGAAGGCGACGGCGCCGAGCAGCAGCCCGCGGGAGGAGGTCATCCGCTCACGCTACGGACGACCGACGACGCCCGACAGCGGGTTCCGGACGTCACGCCACCCGAAGCCGCCGTTCAGGAGACGCTGTCACGCCAGGCGAGCAGGTCGCGCACCGGTGCGAGATCGGCGGTCGCGTCGAGGGCGATCTCGTAGAGCGTCACCCCGAGCTCGCGGTAGCGGTCGAGCGCGGTCCGGTCGAGCGAGCCCAGCCCACGCACGGTCGTGCCGGTGGAGAGCTCGATCTCGGACACGTCGCGTCCGACCTCGTCGCACCAGTGGCGCAGCACGCCGAGTTTCGCGGTGTAGGTGTCGGGGTCGGCGAACGAGTGCCAGATGTCGGCGTGCTCGGCGACGATCCGCAGCGTCTTCCGCTCCCCTCCCCCGCCGATGAGGATCGGGATGCGGCGCACGGGAGCCGGGTTGAGCGCGGACCAGCGGGCACGGATGCGCGGCAGATCCTCGGCGAGGGCGTCGAGCCGCGATCCGGGCGTGCCGAACGTGTAGCCGTATTCGGCGAAGTCGCGCTCGAACCAGCCCGAGCCGGTGCCGAAGACGAAGCGGCCGCCCGAGATGTGGTCGAGCGTGCGCGCCATGTCGGCCTGCAGGTCGGGATTGCGGTAGGCGCTGCAGTTCACGAGCGGACCGAACTCGACGCGCGAAGTCTGCTCGGCGATCGCCCCGAGCATCGTCCACGCCTCGAAGTGCGCCCCGTCGGGGTCTCCCGTGAGCGGGAAGAAGTGATCCCAGTTGAAGATCAGGTCGACGCCGAGCTGCTCGAGCTCGGCGACGCGATCCCGGAGCTGCGGGTACGTCGCGTGCTGGTTGGTGACCTGCACGCCGACCCGCACGGGCCGGGTCATCGCCCGAGCATCTTCTGCAGAGCCTCGAGCTCCTCCGGGGTCGGGCCGCTCTTCGCGCCGCCGCCGAGGCCGAACGCCCCGCCGCCCGCGTTCGTCGGCGCGACGCCACCCGCCGCCCGCGCGGCGTTCTCGGCCGCGCGCTTCGCGGGGTTGCCGCTGCGCGACCCCTTCTTCGGCTGCGGCTTCCTCTTGCCGCCGCCGTACGAGCCGCCCGGGATCGGACCCATGCCGGGCACCTGCGGCACGCCGCCCTTCGCGACGGTCTTCATCATCTTGGCGGCCTGCTCGAAGCGCATGACGAGCTGGTTGACGTCGGTGACGGTCGATCCCGAGCCCTTCGCGATGCGCAGGCGGCGCGAGCCGTTGAGCAGCTTCGGGGTGGTGCGCTCGGCCTTCGTCATCGACTGGATGATCGCCTCGGTGCGCACGAGCTCGCGCTCGTCGAAGTTGTCGAGCGCCTCGCGCATCCCGCGGGCGCCGGGCAGCATCCCGAGCATGCCCTTGATCGAGCCCATGTTGCGCAGCTGCTGCATCTGCGTGAGGAAGTCGTCGAGCGTGAAGGTGTCGGTCGCGAACTTCTCGGCGACCTTCTTCGCCTCCTCCTCGTCGAACGCGCTCTGCGCCTGCTCGATGAGGGTGAGGATGTCGCCGAGGTCGAGGATGCGGCTCGCCATGCGGTCGGGGTGGAACGGCTCGAAGTCGTCCAGCCCCTCGCCCGTGGAGGCGAACATGATCGGGCGGCCGGTGATCGACGCGACCGAGAGCGCGGCGCCGCCGCGCGAGTCGCCGTCGAGCTTGGTGAGCACGACGCCCGTGAAGTCGACCCCCTCTTGGAAGGCCCGGGCGGTCGTGACGGCATCCTGACCGGTGAGCGCGTCGATCACGAAGAGCACTTCGTCGGGGTCGACGGCTCTGCGGATGTTCGACGCCTGCGTCATGAGTTCGGCGTCGATGCCGAGGCGGCCCGCGGTGTCGACGATGACGGTGTCGTACTGCTTGCGCTCGGCCTCCTTCACCCCGTCCTTCGCGACGCGCACGGGGTCGCCGACGCCGTTGCCCGGCTCGGGGGCGTAGACCGGCACGCCGACCTGGTCGCCGACGACCTGGAGCTGGGTGACGGCGTTGGGGCGCTGGAGGTCGCTCGCGACGAGGAGCGGCGTGTGCCCCTCCTTCTTGAGGTGCTTCGCGAGCTTGCCCGCGAGGGTCGTCTTACCCGCGCCCTGGAGGCCCGCGAGCATGATGACCGTCGGCGGCTTCTTCGCGAACTCGAGGCGCCGCTGCTGCCCGCCGAGGATGCCGACGAGCTCCTCGTTGACGATCTGCACGACCTGCTGGGCCGGGTTGAGGGCCTTGTTGACCTCGTCGGAGAGCGCGCGCTCGCGCACCGTGCCGGTGAACTCCTTGACGACCTCGAGCGCGACGTCGGCGTCGAGCAGGGCGCGGCGGATCTCGCGCACCGTGCCGTCGACGTCGGCGGGCGTGAGCTTGCCCTTGGTGCGGAGGTTCCGGAAGGTCGCGGTGAGGCGGTCGGAGAGGTTGGAGAAGGCTGCCATGTCGGGGGACAGCTTAGGCGGGGTCGGGGCGCGGCGGCGCCCGGCGATCCTAGGCTGAGCGCATGGCCCTCCTCGTCCCCTTCGACGGACACCGCCCGCAGATCGACCCCGAGGCCTGGGTGGCCCCGAACGCGACCGTCATCGGCCGGGTGCGCATCGCCGCCGACGCGAACGTCTGGTACGGCGCCGTCATGCGCGGCGACATCGACGAGATCGTGCTCGGCGCCCGCAGCAACCTGCAGGACAACGCCGTCATCCACACCGAGTCGGGCAGCCCCACGATCATCGGCGAGGACGTGAGCATCGGGCACGGCGCGATCGTGCACGGCTGCGTCGTCGAAGACGGCTGCCTCATCGGCATGAACGCCACGGTGCTCAACGGCGCCGTTCTCGGGGCGCAGACCCTCGTCGCCGCGGGCGCGCTCGTGCTCGAGGGCACCGTCGTGCCGCCCCGGTCGCTCGTCGCCGGCGTACCCGCGAAGGTGCGGCGTGAGCTCACCGACGCGGAGGTGGCGGGCCTGCACGCGAACGCGGCGCGCTACGTGCCGCGGTCGAAGCTCTACCGCGACGCCGAAGGGGCCTGAGCCCGCAGCACGGGCAACGCGACCGCGAACGCCACGAGCGGCCCGCCGAGAAGTCCGACGAGCACGACCGTGAGCGTCGGCGCCAGCGCGACGACCGCCGCGCCCGCGACGAGCGCGAGCAGCGCCACGTAGGCGACCGGCGGGTACCCGCGCAGCACGAACCAGCCGATCGCGACGAGCAGTTCCGAGACGAGACCGACGGTCACGACGCCGAGACGCCAGCCGAGCGACGGCTCCGCGACGAGCAGCATGACCGCCCACAGCGCGATGCCCGCGACCAGCAGCAGCACCCCGACCGGCACGCGTCGAGAGCGGAGGGATGCGGCGATCCAGCAGCCGACGAGCCCCATCGCCCCGAGCACGGCGGCCGCGATCGCGGCGCCCGCGGAGGACGGCGACACCTGCAGGTCGGTGCTCGCGGGCGGCAGTCCGACGATCGCGACCGACACGAGCACGAGGGAGACGCCGGCCGCGACGTCGAGCACGCCGGGTGCACGCACCGGGGCGGGGCTCACGCGCCCGACCCCGTGAGCACCGACACGACGACGACGAGGATCGGCACGACCACGAGGAGGAGCGCGAGGCCGGCGAGGTAGCGCGAGAGCCCGCGCACCAGGCAGACGATCGCGAGCACGACCGCGGCCAGCAGAGCGAGGGCGGACAGCCCCACGAGCACCGTGTACAGGCCGGCGCCCGACCCGCTCCCGTCGAGGGCCGCCGAGATGCCGATCGGCAGGCTCAGCACGACACCCGCGACCCCGAGCACCGCCAGGAGCACGGCGATCGCCGCAGGCACCCGGGTCGGGCTCACGTACACGTCGGGAGCGGACACGCTCTCACTGTAGAGGCGGGTGAGGCGCGGGTGGAACGCCCCCGTCGCGACGCCGGACGTCAGCCGACGAGCTGCTGCGCGAAGACGTGCGGCGTGAAGCCGGTGAGGTCGCCGATCCCCTCGCCCTGCCCGACGAGCTTGATCGGGATGCCCGTCTTCTCCTGCACGGCGAGCACGAAACCGCCCTTCGCCGACCCGTCGAGCTTCGTGAGCACGAGACCCGTCACCCCGGCGTGCTCGATGAACGCCTCCGCCTGCGCGAGGCCGTTCTGCCCCGTCGTCGCGTCGAGCACGAGCAGCACCTCCGCGATCGGCTCGAGCTTCTCGACGACGCGGCGCACCTTGCTGAGCTCGTCCATGAGGCCGCTCTTCGTCTGCAGGCGCCCGGCCGTGTCGATGAGCACGATCTCGATGCCCTCGGCCCGCGCCTTCTCGACGGTCTGGAACGCGACCGACGCGGGGTCCTGCCCCGGCGCCTGGGGTCGCACGATCTGCGCGCCGCCGCGCTCCGCCCACGTGGCGAGCTGCTCGACGGCGGCGGCGCGGAAGGTGTCGGCGGCGCCCACGACGACCGAGCGCCCGTAGTTCGTGAGGAACTTCGTGAACTTCCCGATCGTCGTCGTCTTGCCGACGCCGTTGACTCCGACGACGAGCACGACCGCGGGGCGGGCGCTCAGCGTGAGGGTCGAGTCGAGGCGGGCGAGCCGCTCCTCGATCGTCTCGCGCAGCATCCGCTGGAGGTCGGCCGGGTCGGTCGTGCGGAAGCGCTGCACCTTCTCGCGCAGCTCGGCGACGAGCGCCTCGGTGAGGTCGGGTCCGAAGTCGGCCGAGAGAAGGGCGTCCTCGAGGTCGTCCCAGGTCGAGTCGTCGATCGTCGCGCGGGCGAAGAGCCCTTTGAGGGCCGAGCCGAGGGACCACGTCGCCATGGGACCATGGTCGCATGATCGTCGCGTTCATCCGGCACGGCCAGACCGACTGGAATCGCGACGGGCTGCTGCAGGGGTCGAGCGACATCCCGCTCAACGACACCGGCCGCGCGCAGGCCGAGGACGCGCTCATGACGCTGCGTTCGCGCCCGTGGGACGCCGTCGTGAGCTCGCCGCTGCGGCGCGCCCGCGAGACCGCGCAGATCATCGCCGACGGCCTCGGCATCCCGCTCGGCGAGGCCTACCCGGAACTGGTCGAGCGCGACTACGGGCCGCTCGAGGGCACCTCGTCGGCCGCCGCGATCGAGCGCTGGCCGACGCGCGAGTACCCGGGTGCGGAGAGCCTCGACGCCGTCGCGACGCGCGGCACGGAGGCGCTCGCCCTGATCACCGCCGACCACCCCGACGGCGCGGTGCTCGTCGTCTGCCACGGCACGATCATCCGTTACACGCTCGCGCGCCTCGCCGGGCGCCCCGTGCCGGGGATCGACAACGGGTCGGTGTCGATGGTGCGAGCCGACGGAGCCCGCTGGGAGGTCGTGACCGTCAACGGCATCCCGCTCGAGGATATCCCCGAGGAGCACGCCGCCGCGCAGCCCTCCCGCGAGGGCGAGGATCGAACGCTCGCGGGTTAGCCCTTCACCGCTCCCCCGAGTCCGGCGCTGCGCAGGAACACCCGCTGGAACACGAGGAACAGCGCGATCGGGATCGTCGTCGCGATCGCCAGGGCCGCGAGCAGCACGTCGATCTCGACGAACGACTGGATCGCCGGCAATCGCACGCCGAGCGACTGGATGTCGGGTTCGGTGAGGATGAGCGACGGCCACAGGTAGTCCTTGAGGCTCGCGATGAGGGCGAACACCGACACCACCCCGAGGATCGGCCGCGACATCGGCAGCACGATCGACCAGAACACGCGGAACGCCCCCGCCCCGTCGACCCGCGCGGCCTCGAAGATCTCGCGCGGCAGGTTGTCGAAGAACCGCGTCACGAGCACGATGCTGAACGCGTTCGCCGTCGCCGGCAGCCAGACGCCCCAGTAGTTGTTGAGCAGCGAGACGCCGATGACCGGTCGCACGACCGTGAGGTAGAGCGGAACGAGCAGCACGACCGACGGGATGAAGAGCGTCGCGAGCACGGCCGCGTTGAGTGCCTTCGCGTACCGCGGTCGCAGCACCGAGAGCCCGTAGCCCGCCGTCGTCGCGACGAACAGCTGGGTGATCCAGGCGCCGAAGGCGAGGATCAGCGTGTTGCCGAAGTACTGCCCCACCTCGACGTCGAGCCAGGCCTGGGTGAGGTTCGCCGCGTCGATCCCGCTCGGGAAGAGCGCGAGCGGCTGCTGGATGCTGTCCTGCGTCGTCGTGACGGCGGCCTTCGCGAGCCACAGGATCGGTCCGAGCCCGGCGACGACGAGACCCGTGAGCAGCACGGCGTGCACCCCGACCATCGCGACCTTGACGCCCGGGCGACGGCGATCGAAGACGGAGAGGATGCCGCGGTCGGGCTGGTCGGAGTCGCGCTCGGGCCTCTCGAGGGCGGGGGCCTCGTCGGTCGGGGCGGTCGTGGTCATGAGCTGCTCCAACGCTTGGTGGCCTGGAAGTACGCGAACGACAGCACGGCGAGCACGATCGCGAGCAGCAGGCTGAGCGCCGTCGCCTCGCCGTAGTTCCCGCCGAGGCTGTTCTGGAACGCGTAGCGGTAGATGAGCAGCAGCACCGTCACGGTCGCGTTGTTCGGGCCGCCGCTCGTGAACAGGAAGGGCTCGAGGAAGACCTGCGCGGTCGCGAGCACCTGGAGGATGAGCATCACGAAGATGACGCCCCGCAGCTGCGGCAGGGTCACGTGCCAGATCTTGCGCCCGATGCCGGCGCCGTCCACCTCGGCCGCGTCGTAGAGCTCGGGCGGCACCGAGAGCAGCGCGGCGAGGTAGATGATCACGCTGCCGCCGGCCGCGGCCCACGTCGCCTCGAGCACGAGCGACGGCATCGCCGAGGACGCGCTCTGCAGCCACGGGAAGGGCCCGAGCCCGACCCAGCCGAGGATCGTGTTGAACACCCCGGTCGGCGAGGCGTCGAAGAAGAACTTCCAGAGCAGCACCGCGACGACCGGCGGCACGACGACGGGGAGGTAGGCGAGGACGCTGTAGAGGCCCTTCGCCCGGCGCACCTCGCTCATGAGCACCGCGAGCACGATCGGCACGGGGAACCCGAGGAGGAGGGCGAGGAGCGCGAAGTACAGGGTGTTGAGCACCGCCGTCGGGAGCACGGGGTCGTTCAGCACGTTCACGAAGTTCTGCAGGCCCACGAACTGCGACGTGATGAGGTTCGTCTTCTGGAACGCCATCCACACGGTCTGCAGGATGGGGCCCCACGAGTAGAGGGCGAACACCACGATCATCGGGGCGAGGAAGAGCAGATTCGACAGGCCGCCCCCGCGCAGCCAGGTGAGCGGGGTTCGGCGCCGGAGACGCCGGGGCTGCGCGGGAGCGGTCATGTCGTGTGTCCTCAGTTGCCGTCGAGGAGCGCCTGGGCGTCCTTGTCGGCCTGGGTGAGCAGCGCGTCGATGTCGGCGTTCGGGTCGGTCAGCACCGCCTGAACGATCGGGTCGAGCAGCGCGTAGATCGCCTGCGTGCTGCCCTTCGGCTCGCCGACCGGGGTCTGCGCGAAGATGCCGTCGAAGAAGCCCGACATCTGGTCGAGGGGCACGTTGACGTACTCCGCGATCCACTGCTGCGACTCCTCGTAGGTGGCCTGGTCGAGCACCGGGAGGACGGGGGTGCCGACCGCCTGGTCGGAGGCGACGAGCGCCTCCGCGTCGCGCTTGGCGGCATCCTCGTTCAGCAGCTTCTGCATGTAGTACCAGTCGATCCACTTCACACCGGCGGCCTTCGTCGCGGCGTCGATCGACGGGCTCATGACGGCGATGTCGCCGCCGCCGAGCACACCCGCGTCGTCGCCCTCGAGCGGCATGACGGTGAGACCGTACGAGTCGGGGTTCAGCCCGAAGTCCCGCACGAGCGCCGTGTAGACGTCGGACCCCGACGTGTACATGCCGATGTTGCCGGCCGCGAACTCCTGGTTGATCGAGCCCCAGTCGAGCAGGAAGTTGCTGCCCAGGGAGTCGTCCTCCCAGCGGAGCGCCTGGAGGTACTCGAGCGCCGCGACGGTGCCCGGGTTGTTGATCGTCGACGTGTAGGTGCCGTCGCCGTCGTCCTGCTGGATGCTGCCGCCGCGCGCGACCGAGGCCGCGACGAGCTGCCAGCCGCCCGTGTTGTTCATCGTCATCTCCATGAAGCCGGCTTTGCCGGTCGCGTCGGAGATGGCCTTCGCGGCCTCGCGCACCTCGTCCCACGTCGTCGGCGGGGCGTCGGGGTCGAGCCCGGCCGCCTCGAAGAGGTCGCGGTTGTAGTGCAGCCCCATCGCGTACGCCTGGCGCGGGAAGCCGTAGTACTTCCCGTCGGCGCCCGTGACGGCGTCGAGGATGATCGGGTTGAAACTGTCGGTGTAGCCGAGGGCGTCCATCTCGGCGGTGACGTCCATGAGCTGGCCGTTCTCGAGGAGCGTCTTCGCGTCGGTGAACGGCACCGTGAAGACGTCGGGGAGGGACCCCGCGGCGAGCTGCACCGCGAACGTCGGACCCTTCCACTCGTACTCGACACCGACGACGTCGATGTCGGGGTTCTCGGCCTCGAACTGGGCCTCCTGCTCGGCGAACGCCTCGTAGGCGGCGGCGTCGGCGCCGGGCGGGAACGTCGCGACGCGCAGCTCGGTCTTGCCCGACCCGCTGCCGCCGGCCGTGCAGCCCACGAGGGCCGCGAGGGTGACGATCGCGGCGCCTGCCGCGATCACCTTCCGTGACTTCATCGTCATGCCTGTCTTTCTACTTGGTGTGGGTGGAGTGTTCAGTGATCTCCGACGGCGGGGATGCGCAGCCACGCCGTGGAGTCGGGGGGAAGCACGCCGGGGCTGTGCTCCTCGCTGGCCAGGACGAGCTCTCCCGCGGGGAGCGCGAGCCCGGTGCCGGCGAAGTTGGTGATCGACACGAACCCGTCGCCGCGTCGGAACGCGAGCACGTCGAGGCCGAGATCGAGGAACTCGAGCGGTCCGTCGCCGAGGGCGGGCTCGTCGCGGCGGATGCGCAGGGCCGCCCGGTAGAGGTGCAGCATGCTCGCCGGGTCGGCCTCCTCGGCGGCGACCGAGTAGCCGCCCCAGTCGGCCGGTTGGGGGAGCCACGGCCGCTCCGAGGCGCCGAACCCGAACGACGGGCCGTCGACGGTCCAGGGCAGCGGCACGCGGCACCCGTCACGACCCGGGTCGACGCCGCCCGAGCGGAAGTGCATCGGATCCTGCAGCGCCTCGCGCGGCAGCTCGACCTCCGGAAGCCCGAGCTCGTCGCCCTGGTAGAGGTACAGGCTGCCCGGGAGGGCCGCGGTGAGCAGCGCGGCCGCGCGCGCCCGACGAGTCCCCCGGAACAGGTCGGTCGGGGTTCCGAAGCGCTTGGCGAGGAAGGCGAAGGACGAGTCGTCCCGCCCGTAGCGGGTCACGGGGCGCGTGACGTCGTGGTTCGAGAGCACCCAGGTGCTCGGCGCCTGCACGGGGGCGTGCGCGGCGAGGGTCTGCTCGATCGACTCCCGCAGCTGGGCGGCGTCCCACGGCCGGGCGAGGAAGTCGAAGTTGAACGCCGTGTGCATCTCGTCGGCGCGGAGGTACTTCACGAAGCGGGCGACGTCGGGCAGCCAGATCTCGCCGACGAGCACGCGCGTGCCGGGGTAGGAGTGGGCGACCGAGCGCCACGACCGGTAGATGTCGTGCAGCTCGTCGCGGTCGCTGTTCGGATGGTCGCCGGGCGCGTGGTCGTCGGTGATCTCGCG
>NZ_JBMRCP010000005.1:0-49085 GCF_057350545.1 Pseudolysinimonas sp.
AAGGACGTCGTCTGGCCCGTCGTGGTCGCGAGCTCCGAACGGATGGCGACCCTCCAGGTGATGCTCTCGACACTCGCGGCGACGATCTCGGGCAGCAAGATCGGCGCCGACTACGCGACCGTCACAGGCGAGCTGCTCGCCGCCGCGTCGGTCGCCCTCATCCCGCTCCTCGTCATCTTCATCGCGTTCCAGCGGCACTTCATCAACGGCATCCTCGCCGGAAGCGTCAAGGGCTGAACGTGCTGCACCCCGATCCGAAAGGCACCGCCATGTCCGTCGCTCCGTCTGCCGTTCCCAAGCCGGAGTACCCGCGCCCCGACCGCGACCGTTCGGAGCGCTGGCTCACCCTCAACGGCACGTGGGAGCTCACGAGCGAGGACGGCGTGGCCGACATCCTCGTGCCGTTCGCGTGGGAGACGACGGCGTCGGGCGTCGCGCGCACGTGGCTCGAGCGGGCGACCTACTCCCGCGAGGTCACGGCCCCCGCGACGTGGGGCGACGCGCGGGTCGCGCTGTGCTTCGGCGCCGTGCATCATCGCGCGGTCGTGCGGCTCGACGGGCACCTCATCGGGGAGCACGTCGGCGGGCACGAGTCGTTCGAGTTCGACGTGAGCGAGCACCTCGCCCCCGGGTCGACCGCGCGACTCGAGATCGAGGTCGCGGCGCCCGCCGACAAGCGCGCCGTCCCGCACGGCAAGCAACGCTCCATCCCGCGCGACGATTACGACGGCGTCTCGTTCACGCCGACGTCGGGCATCTGGCAGCCCGTGTGGCTCGAGGCGCGCGGCCGCACCTACGTCGAGGCGCTCTCGCTGCGCGGCGACTCGCTCGCCCACCTCACCGTCGCGGGGCGGGTCGCGGGGGATGCCGCGGCCGGCGCCGTCGTGACGCTCACGGTCGTCGACGGCGGCTCGGGCGAGACGGTCGAGCTGACCGCGGATGCCGACGGCTGCATCACGGGCGAGCTCGCCCTGGTCACGCCGCGCCTCTGGAGCCCCGCCGACCCGCACCTCTACCGCGTTGAGGTCGCCGTCGCCGACGACCGGCTCACCGCGACCGCGGGACTGCGCCGCATCGAGACTGTCGGCGAGGAACTGCGGCTCAACGGCGAGCGGCTCTACCTGCGCGGCGTGCTCGACCAGGGCTACTGGCCGGCGACCGGGCTCACCGCGCCCGACGAGGACGCCCTCGTACGCGATCTCGAGCTCGCCCGTGACCTCGGCTTCAACCTCGTGCGCAAGCACCTCAAGCTCGAGGAGCCGCGCTGGCTCCATCACGCCGACCGGATGGGCATGCTCGTCTGGACCGAGCCGCCCGCCCCCAGCCGGTGGTCGCCCGAGGCGGCCGCGGCCTTCGAGGCCCAGCTGCCCGGCATGGTCGCGCGCGACGGCGATCATCCGTCGATCATCGTCTGGGGTCTCTACAACGAGGAGTGGGGGCTCGACTGGGACATCCCGGGCAGCCCCGAGCGCGCCGCCGCGGCCGTCGACGCCTACGACGCCCTGCGCGCGCTCGACGCGAGCCGCCCGATCGTCGAGAACTCGGGCTGGGCGCACGTGAAGAGCGACCTCGTCGACTGGCACTACTACGACGAGGACCCGCAGGCGTGGGCCACCAACGTCGCCGACCTCGCGTCGGGCGAGCGTGAGGCGTTCCCCGTGAAGCTCGGGCCCGACTTCGTCGTCGACAAGTCGTTCTACGGTTCCCCCGAGTTCCCGCGCACCGGGGTGCCGATCCTCAACAGCGAGTACGGCGCGGGGTTCACGAGCCTCGAGCGCGCGTGGCACGTGCGCTGGCAGACGCAGGAGCTGCGCCGCCACGACCGCTTCGCCGGCTACGTCTACACGGAGCTCGCGGACGTCGAGCACGAGATGGCGGGCGTGGTGGACGCCGACCGCCGCCCGAAGGATGCCGGCGGCCTGAGCCACGCCGACGCCCACGCCGACACGGTGCTCGTCGTCGACCTCGTGCCGCGTCACGCCGGCGCCGACCTCGAGGTGCCCGTCGCCCCGTTCGACCTCGGCGTGCGGGTCTCGCACCACGGATCCGCCGGGATCGCCGGGACGGTGCACGCCGCCTGGGTGTCTGCCGGTCGCCCCTTCCCGGCGAGTCCGCCCGACGCTCTCGTCGGCGCGTCGATCGCGGCCGAGCCTTACCGCGTGACAGATGCCGTCATCCTGACCATCCCCGCACCGGGCGGCCCGGCCCGCCTGTTGCTCTGGCTCGTCGACGGGGTCGGCGGGGTGCGCGCGCGCACCTTCGTGGATGTCGCCCCGGTCGAGCCCCCGAACCGCCGCGGGGCGCGTCCCGCGGACTGAGGCGTGGCGCGCGTCGTTCCGCCAACGTCGGCGCGCGCCACTCATCCTCGGGTGGCCAGGTAACAGGCAGAGGGCCGACCGTAGGATCGGGGCATGAAGTACGCGGAGACCGTGCTCGACCTCGTCGGCAACACGCCTCTGGACAAGCTCCACAAGGTGACCGACGGGATCGCCGCGACGGTGCTCGCGAAGATCGAGTACGTCAACCCGGGCGGGTCGAGCAAAGACCGCATCGCGCAACGCATCATCGACGCGGCCGAAGCCGAGGGCAAGCTCAAGCCCGGTGGCACGATCGTCGAGCCGACGTCGGGTAACACCGGCATCGGCCTCGCTCTCGTCGCACAGCAGCGCGGCTACAAGTGCGTCTTCGTCTGCCCCGACAAGGTCTCGGAAGACAAGATCAACACCCTCAAGGCGTACGGTGCCGAGGTCGTCGTCTGCCCGACGTCGGTCGCCCCGGAGAGCCCCGACTCGTATTACTCGGTGTCGGATCGCCTCGCCCGCGAGATCCCGGGCGCGTTCAAGCCCGACCAGTACTCGAACATCAACGGTCCGCTGAGCCACTACGAGACCACGGGTCCCGAGATCTGGCGCGACACCGACGGCAAGGTCACGCACTACGTCGCCGGCGTCGGCACGGGCGGCACGATCTCGGGTGCCGGCAAGTACCTCAAGGAGCAGAATCCGGGCATCGTCGTCATCGGGGCGGATCCCGAAGGCTCGGTGTACTCGGGCGGCACGGGGCGTCCGTACCTCGTCGAGGGCGTCGGTGAGGACTTCTGGCCGACCGCCTACGACCCGAGCGTCGTCGACGAGATCATCGCCTCGAGCGACGCCGAGTCGTTCGACATCACCCGCCGTCTCGCCCGTGAGGAGGGACTGCTCGTCGGCGGCTCGAGCGGCCTCGCGGTGAGCGCGGCGCTCAAGGCGGCGAAGGATCTCCCCGCCGACGCGGTCGTCGTCGTGCTGCTGCCCGACGGCGGGCGCGGCTACCTCGGCAAGGTCTTCAACGACAAGTGGATGCGGTCGTACGGCTTCCTCCCGCCCGAAGGCGGCAAGACGGTCGAAGACGTCATCCAGACGAAGGACGCCGACCTGCCCGACCTGATCCACGTGCATCCGAGCGACACCGTGCGGCACGTCATCGACAAGATGCGCCGCTACGACATCGGCTCGATGCCGGTGCTGTCGGCGGAACCGCCGGTCGTCATGGGCGAGGTCGTCGGGTCCATCGACGAGCGCGCGCTCGTGGATGCCGTCTTCTCCGGTCGTGCGGCGCTCACCGACGCGCTCGAGTCGCACATCGGGAAGGCCCTCCCGCTCATCGGCATCCACGAACCCGTCGAGGCGGCGCGGGAAGCCCTGAGCACCTCCGACGCGTTGCTCGTGGTGGACGACGGCAAGCCCGCCGGCGTCATCACCCGCCACGACCTCCTCAGCTTCCTCGGCGCGTAGCGCCCCACCCGAAGGCACCACCATGAGCGATCAGCACCGGTTCTCGACCCGCGCCATCCACGCCGGGCAGGACTTCGACCCGACCACGGGCGCCGTCATCCCGCCCGTGTACTTCACGACGACGTTCGTGCAAGACGGCATCGGCGGCTTCCGCAACGGCTACGAGTACACGCGCGGCGGCAACCCGACGCGCACGTCGCTGCAGGAGCAGCTCGCGAGTCTCGAGGGCGGCGACCAGGCGTTCTCGTTCGCGTCGGGGCTCGCTGCCGAAGACACCCTGCTGCGCGCCCTCCTCGGGCCGAACGACCACGTGCTCATGGGCAACGACGTCTACGGCGGCACGCACCGCCTCGTGAGCCGGACGCACGTGCCGTGGGGCGTCTCGCTGTCGACCGTCGACATGAGCGACCTGGATGCCGTGAAGGCCGCGATCCGCCCCGACGCCACGAAGGTGGTCTGGGTCGAGACGCCGAGCAACCCGCTCATGAAGGTCACCGACATCGCCGGTGTCGCCGAACTCGCCCACGCGGCCAGCGCGATCGTCGTCGTCGACAACACCTTCGCGACGCCCTACCTGCAGCAGCCCCTCGCGCTCGGCGCGGACGTCGTCGTGCACTCGACGACGAAGTACCTCGGCGGACACTCCGACGTGCTCGGGGGCGCCGTGATCCTGCGCGACGGCGAGCTGGCCGAGAAGGTGGGTTTCCTCCAGTTCGCGGTCGGCGCGGTCTCCGGTCCGATGGACGCCTGGCTCACGACGCGCGGCATCAAGACGCTCGCGGTGCGGATGGACCGGCACTCCTCCAACGCACAGGCGATCGCCGAGGCGCTCGTGGGGCATCCGAAGCTCTCCGCGGTGTACTACCCGGGGCTGCCCGATCATCCGGGCCACGACCCCGCCGCCGCGCAGATGCGGGCGTTCGGCGGGATGCTGTCGGTGCAGCTCGCCGACGGCGCCACCGCCCGTCGGTTCGCCGAGTCGATGGAGCTCTTCCAGCTCGCCGAATCCCTCGGGGGCGTCGAGTCGCTCGTCTGCTACCCGTCGGAGATGACGCACGCGTCGGTGCGCGGCACCGAGCTCGAGGTGCCCGACTCGGTCGTGCGGCTCTCGGTGGGCATCGAAGATGTCGACGACCTCGTGGAGGACGTCGTGGGAGCGCTCGACCGCCTCTGAACGCGGCCCTCTCAGCGTGGCATCGTCGAGCGCCAGAACTCGAGAATGTGCTCCGCCACGGCGGCCGGCTGCTCGACGGCGGCGAGCGTCCTGGCCTTCTCGACGACGGCGAGACGGGCGTTCGGCGTGGCCTCCGCCGCCCGCGCAGCATCCTCCGGCGTCCACTCGCCGCGGTCGTCGCTCGCGAGGTAGAGCGCGGGAACGCTGATCGACGGCAGGTCGGCGGTCGCATCGGGACGATGCACGATGAAGGATCGCACGGCGCGGGCCAGGCTGTGTCGGTCGGTGCGGGCGAGCGCGTTCTCGACGACGCGCCGGATGCTCTCGTCCGCTTGGGAGGCCTCGGTGAGTTGCGCCTCGACGATCTTGTCGGTGAGGAATCGCACCGGCCCGAACAGGTCGAGCACCGTCGCGAGCATGGCGATGGTGCCCGCCCCCGAGACCGCCTCGGGCGGTGAGGAGATCGCCACGAGCGACCGGAGACGGTCTCCCCGAGTAGCGGCGACCCGCATCCCCACATGACCGCCCCAGGCGTTGCCCACCCAGTCGACCGGCCCCCCGTCGGCGAGAGCGTCGACGATCTCGAGCGCCACGTCCGCGCACTCCGCGATCGAACTGCGCCGCGTGAGGCGCGCACTACCTCCGTGCGCGGGGCCGTCGATGAGCAGCAACTGGCGGCGGGTCGAGAGCTCCGGGACGATCCGCGCCCAGCTGAGGCTGTCGACGAACATGCCGTGCCACAGAACCGCCGGCGGGCCGGAGCCGACGACCGTGACGGCGAGATCGCCGAGGCGAGTAGGGACGTACTGCACGAGAGACGAGAGGTTCATTGCTCGATCGTCGCGTCGGCGACTCCCGCGTGAAGCCCGGTCGGCGGGAGGGCAATCCCGCAACAACGTTGATGGGACATTGTCGGGGCCCCAACGCGGGGCCACCGAGCGGCGATGGTCTCGATCCTGGTTCGGGGCCGCTCCCGGCTCCCCGACTCGAAGGACCTCGCTCATGCGCCATCACCTGCTCGTCATCTCCTCGGCCGCGTTGCTCGTCGCGATCATCGCCCAGTTCTATCTGGCCGCGTTCGGCGCGTTCGGCGACCGGGATGCCACCGGCGGCTTCTCAGGGCACGAATGGTTGGCACGCACCGCGCTGCCCGTGCTCGCCATCCTCGTCATCGTCGCCGCGGCGGTGGCGCGCCTGCCGCGCCGTCTGATCGTGCTCTCGACGATCCCCCTCTTCGCGATCGTGATGCAGGTCGTGCTCTTCCTCGTCGCCCGCGCCTTCGGCTCCGAGACTCACCCTGGGGGCGCCTCGGATGCGGGAGCGATCGTGCTCGGGTTCCACGCGCTCTTCGGCCTCGCGGCGCTCGCCGCCTGCGCCCACCTGGTCCACACCGCAGCACATCGGGCGGCGGAACGGCGAGCCGAATTGACAACGCCGCGTCCGTCGGAAAAGGTCGGGTCATTCGAAAGCCGAATGACGCTGCGATGACAGCGCCGCGACCCCGTCCCCACGACGTGAGCGTCGTGTTGCTCGCCGAGCCGCGCGTGATCGTCGAGGGCGACGAGGTCGAGCTGCGAGGGTTGATGCCGCGCGCGATCATCGCCCGGCTCGCCCTCGCCGCCGGCGCGGCGGTCCCCGCCGACCAGTTGATCGCGGAGCTCTGGGAGGAGCCGAGTCCGGCCGCTGTCGTGTCGTTGCGGTCCTACCTCTCCCGGTTGCGCGACGGCCCGCTGGGACCGTTCTTGCTCGGGGGGCGCGGCGGATACCGGCTCGATGTCGTCGCGGACGATGTCGACCTCCTCCGCTTCCGGCGACTCGCTCGCGCCGATGCGCCGAAGGCGGATCTGGACGAGGCGCATACCCTGTGGACGGGCGGCGTGCTCGTGGGGCTGGAGCGTGTGCCGTTCGCGCAGGAGGTGGTGGCGGAGACCCGCGGAGTCCACCGATCGCTCGCGGAACGGCAGGCAGAACACCGCCTGGACGCCGACGACATCCGAGGGGCTCTGGAGCTTCTGGAGCCGCTCGCCGCCACGTACTCCGACCACGAGCGGCCGACCGAGCTCCTCGCCACGGCGCTCGGTCGCGCCGGTCGGGGCGCCGACGCACTCGCCGTCATCGACGGGTTCCAGCGTCGCCGCGCCGAGACGCTCGGGCTCGATCCCGCCGCCGCCCTCGCGCGGTTGCGGCAGGCCATCGTCCGGCTCGACCTCGAGTCCGGCGCCGGCACCGGATCCGCCGCGAGCGTCGTGCGGCACGCCGTGCCGCTGCCGCTCACCGTGTTCGTCGGGCGCGAGCGCGAGCTCGCCGCCATCCGGCTGGCCCGGCAGTCGTCGCGCCTCGTCACGCTCGTCGGACCGGGCGGCGTCGGCAAGACCCGCCTCGCCGTCGAGGCAGCGCGGCGCGTCGGCGACCACGAGGATGCTGAGCAGTGGTTCCTGGAGTTGGCCCCGCTGACGAGCGCGGGCGCGGTCGTCGCGGCCCTCTCCGCCCTCGTCGGAGCCTCGTCTCCGTCGGTCGACACGATCGCACGTGCGATCGACGGCCGTCGCGGGCTTCTCGTGCTCGACAACGCGGAGCACCTCGTCGGCGACATCGCGGAGCTGTGCAAAGGGTTGCTCGCGGCGACCGCCGGTATCTCGGTGCTCGTCACGAGCAGGCAAACGCTCGGCATCCCGGGTGAGAGGCGGATCGAGGTCGAACCCTTCCTCGGCGACGATACCGACGCGGCGGTGCGGATCTTCTGCGATCGCGCCGACGACGTGGTTCCCGGTCTCGACCTGGCCGCCACCGACCGCGCCCTCATCGAAGGGATCGTGATCGCGCTCGACGGGTTGCCGCTCGCGCTCGAGCTCGCGGCGGCGCGGCTCGTGTCGCTCAGCCTCGCCGAGCTCGCAGCGGCGATCGCCGATCGCCGCCTGCTGGCGGCGGACGCCGACGGGGACCGTCAGTCGAGTCTGCCCGCGACGATCCGCTGGAGCACCGACCTCCTCGGGCCCGACGAACGCCTCCTCCTGCGCCAGCTCGCCGAGTTCGCAGGCGTGTTCACCGCCGACGCTGCGCGCACCATCTGCCGGTTGCACCCCGACGGCGCGGCGGTCGGAGCCGATGCGCATCGAATCGGCGAGGCGCTCGACGGCCTCGTCCGCGCATCCCTCGTCGCTGTGATCCGAGACGAACGGGGTGCCGTCTCGCACCGCCTCCTCGAATCGGTGAAGTACGCCGCACGCCGGCTGGAGTCCGACGTCGACTCCGACTGGACGGTGCGGCACGCGCGATGGCATGCCGACCTCGTCGCCGCGCGGGAGCCGGCCCTCCACGATGACCGGGAGTCGGAGGTCTCGGCCTCCTACGACGCCATCCACCCCGACCTCGTGTTGGCGCTGGAAGGCTCGCTGAGTCGGAGCGACCGCTCCTGCGCGCTCCGCCTCGTCGCGGGACTCGGGTGGTACTGGTTTCGACGCGGGATGCTCGGCCAGGGTCGGGAATGGACCGAACGGGCCCTGGCCCTACCCTCGGAGGAGGCCGCCACCGACGACGCGCGCGTCGAAGCCGAGGCACTCGTGCACCTCGCGATGCTGCTGTTCCAACTCGGGGAGCGCGAGGAGACCTTCGCCGCCACCACGCGCGGGCTCGAGCTGGCGGAACGCGTCGACGACCCGGGTACCCGACTCCGTCTCCTCGCCTTCCGCTCCTACTGGCACGCCATCTACGGTGACGTCGAGGAGGCGCTCCGGCTGTCCGACGAGGCCGAGTCGATCGACGGCGACCCATGGAGTCGCAGCCTCGCGCTCGTCATCCGCGGGCAGGCGCTGCGCAGCGCCGGCCAACCCGCGCGAGCGCTCGACGCGCTCACCTCGGCGTCGGCCCTCGCCGACGACGGCGGCGACCGCTGGGTGGCCGTGGTCGCCCTCGCGGTGCGCAGCAAGGTGTTGATGGATCTGAAGCGCGGCCGGGAAGCTCTCGGCCTCCTCCTGCCGATCACCCGGCTGAGCACGTCGCAGCACGACCCGAGCACCACGCTCACCAACCTCTACCTCGTCGCCGGCGCCTCGGCGCTCGTCGAGCAGCACGCCGCGGGCGCTCGTCTGATCGGGGCGGCCGAGGCTCTCGGTCGGCGGATCGGATGGGACGCCACCGTGAGCGAGCCGGTGGACTTCGTCGTCTATCGAGAACGGGTGCGACAGGGACTGCCCCCCGCGCTGTGGAATGCGCTGCTCGAGGATGGTGCCCGGCTGTCGCTCGGGGACGCGGTCGGCTTCGCCTTGAGGCTCGCTCCCTTCGCCGACGCCTGACCGCGGTCGGCGGATCGTTGGTCGTGCATTGTCGCGCCGACAACGCCCGGGTGACGACGTTCCGCGCCGCCGAGGCTGGCGGCATGACACGAATCAACACGCGGCATCGGCTGCGCGGCGCGCTCGGCGCGGTCGCACTCCTCCCACTCCTGATCGGCGCGGTGGCCCCCACCGCGGCGGCGGCTCTCGCACCGGGCGGCGATCCCGAAGAGCCCGCCCCGACGGTGCGCTTCGAGGTTCCGCCGCCGGTGCCCAACGAGGCCTGGCACGACGACACGGTCGAGATCCGGATCGTCGGCTCTTCACGAATCGGCTCCGTCGAGTCGATCACCTGGACCGCCTCGGGCGCGCAGAGCGGGGGCGCGACCGTGGCCGGCAGCAGCGTCGCCGTCACCATCGACGCCCAGGGGGTCACCCGGGTGAGCGCGACCGCCGCCGACAGCGACGGCAACGTCTCCGAGGAGTTCGACGTGCTCATCAAGATCGACCGCACGCCGCCGACGATGGTCGTCACGGCGCCGGCACCGGGAGCGCACCGCTTCGGTTCGCCGATCTACATCGACTACGTGTGCGCCGACCCCGAGTCGGGCATCGACCGCACGAACATCGACCAGTGCTTCGTCGACTTCTATCTCGATGGGGTTCGGCAGGGCGGTGCTCAGACGGACAGCACCTGGATGCCGCGCGAAGAGGGGCTCTACGAGGTACGCGCCTGGGCGGCCAACAATTCGGGTCTCGAGACCCGGATCGTCGTCGGGATGGTGAACGTCATCTTGAACGAGACCGTCGCGCCCGACGTGACGATCTCGGCTCCGCCCGCGCCCGCCAGCGGCTGGTACGCCGAGCCGGTCACCCTGCGGATGGATGCCGTCGACGCGGGAGCGGGAGTCGAGTACGTCGACGTCCGCAGCCGCGGCGCGGGCGCGTGGAGCGAGTGGGTGCGGGTCGCCGCTGCGACGACCACTGCGGTGGTCGCTGAGACCGGCACGCACCACTACGAGTCTCGCGCGGTCGACTACTTCGGCAACGTGAGCACGACGACCACGTACACCCTGTCGCTCGACCTGACCGCTCCCGCCGTGACGATCGAGGGGCCGGCGGACGGCATCCGGATCGCCCAGGGCGGTGACCTCGTCGCCGAGTACTCGTGCACCGACGCGGGCAGCGGCCTGGAGAGCTGCGACGGAACCGTCGACTCTGGTGAGTTGCTCGACACGTCGGAGCCCGGCACCTTCACCTGGTCGGCGACCGCCGTCGACACGGCCGGCAACGTGACCCGGGTCGAGCGCAGCTACACCGTGTTCGTTCCCGACACCGAGGGTCCGGCCGTCGTCGTCGACGCTCCTGAGGTTCCCGCTTCGGGCTGGTACCTCACGATGCCGCGGATCACGCTGACGGCATCCGACCCCTCGGGTGTCGACCAGCTGCGGTGGACCTACACCGGGTCGATGGGACAGTACGCGTCGGGGTCGGAGAGCTCCGGCACGTGGACGATCGACGACTTCACGGACGGGCTCTCGACGATCACCTACTACGCCATCGACAGCCTCGGCAATGAGGACCCGCAGCAGACGCTCGAGGTGCGCGTCGACCGCAACACGCCGTGGATCGTCATCGACGCGCCCGCGTCGAACACCGCGCTCGTGGCCGACGATGAGATCGTCCAGGGTGCCGATGTCGATTTCGAGTTCCGCTGCGACGACGCCGCCTCGGGTGTCGCGAGCTGCGTGAGCTCGGTGGGGGACTCGCTCGCGACGGATGTGGTGGGCACCCACGAGGTGACCGTCACGGCGGTTGACCGGGCGGGCCACCGGGAGGTCGAGACGCTCGAGTACACGGTCGTCGCGGCCCCCCAGCCGCAGCCGAACGGCGGGGGAACCGCGGGCGGCGCGGGGCGCGGGCTCGCAGCGACCGGTGTCGAACCCGCAGGGGCTCTGCTCGCCGCCCTCGGGCTGCTCGCGCTCGGCGGCCTCGCCGGTGTCGCCGCGCGGCGACGCTCTCTCGCGGGCTGAGGTCTCCGGGAGGCGCCGCATGGTCGATGATCGTGCGGCGCCTCCACTCGTGTCCCCTTCGTGGCCGACGTACGTGGGAGCGCTCCCAAGCGGGTATCCTCGGCCCGTGCACATCCCGGACGATTTCCTGCTCGGAGCGGCGACCGCCGCGTACCAGATCGAGGGGGCGGCGCGCGACGACGGCCGCGGTCCGTCGATCTGGGATGTCTTCAGCCACACCCCGGGACGCACTTGGAACGGCGACACCGGCGACGTCGCCGCCGACCACTACCACCGGCTCGAGTCCGACCTCGACCTGATGCGCGACCTCGGGCTCGAGGCCTACCGGTTCTCGATCTCCTGGCCGCGCGTGCAGCCGGGCGGCCAGGGCGCGCTCAACCAGCCCGGCGTCGCGTTCTACAGCCGGCTCGTCGACGGGCTGCTCGCCCGCGGCATCCGTCCGGTCGCGACGCTCTACCACTGGGACCTCCCGTACGAGCTCGAGGAGGCCGGCGGCTGGCCGGAGCGCGACACCGCCGAGCGCTTCGCCGAGTACGCGGCCCGCATCGTCGAGCCGCTCGGCGACCGCGTCGCGCTGTGGACGACGCTCAACGAGCCGTGGTGCTCGGCGTTCCTCGGCTACGGGTCGGGCTCGCACGCCCCCGGCCGCACGAAGGGCGCGTCGGCGCTCGCCGCGATGCACCACCTCAACCTCGCGCACGGCCTCGCGGTGCCCGAGATCCGTCGGGCGGCGAGCAACGCGCCCGAGGTGTCGGCGACGCTCAACTTCCACGTCGCCCGGCCGTTCGACGAGAACGCCGAGGATGCCGTGCGCCGCATCGACGCGCTCGCCAACCGGTCGTTCACCGGGCCGATCCTGAACGGCGAGTACCCCGACGACCTGCTGCTCGACACCGCGGGGGTCACCGACTGGCAGTTCGTGCGGCAGGGGGACCTCGAGAAGATCTCGGCGCCGATCGACGTGCTGGGCGTCAATTACTACTCGACGGTGACCGTGTCGGAGTGGGACGGCCGTTCACCGCGCACGGGCAACGACGGGCACAAGGGCGCGGGGGGCTCCCCCTGGCCGGGTAGTGAGCACGTCGAGTTCCACCCGCAGCCGGGGCCGCGCACCGACATGGGGTGGAACATCGCGCCGGACGCCCTCGAGCAGCTCCTGCTGCGGCTGCACGCCGAGCACCCCGACGTGCCGCTCATGATCACCGAGAACGGCGCAGCCTTCGCCGACGAGGTCGTCGACGGGCGGGTGCGCGACGTCGAGCGGCAGCGGTACGTCGAGGAGCACCTCGCGGCCGCGCTGCGGGCCAGGGCGGCCGGAGCGGACGTGCGCGGCTACATGGTCTGGTCGCTGCTCGACAACTTCGAGTGGGGCTACGGCTACGCCAAGCGCTTCGGGATCGTGCGGGTCGACTACGAGACGCAGGAGCGCATCGTGAAGGACTCGGGGCACCGCTTCGCGGAGTTCATCCGCACGCGCGAGCTCGCGGAGCGCGACCCGGAGGACGACTCCGCGGGTTGAGGAGCGCCGGCTGCAGGCGGTCGCGTCTCGAAACCGCTCGGTCAGCCCGCGACGAGCAGGGCACGCAGCGCCAGGCGCACCTCCGCGAGGTCGGGGTCGCTCCCCGTCGTGGCGTGCAACGCGAGGCCGTCGAGGTAGGCGGCGAGGCGCCGAGCTACCGCCGCGGGATCGGGGAGGTCGAGCGGAGCGACGAGCCCCCGCAAAAGAACGAGCGCGCGCTCGTGGGCCGCGGCGACGATCTCGGGGTGGGCCAGGAGAAGGCTCAGGCGCACCCGGGTCGTCGCGCCCAGCTCCCCCCGCGTCGTGGTCGCGGCGAACTCGCCGAGCACGCCGACGGCCGCGTCGAGAGTGGGCGGCGGGTACTCGCCTTCGCTCTCGAAGAGCGAGGTCGCGTCGAGGCGCTCGAGCTCTTCGACGACGGCGGCGAGGAGCGATTCGCGTGTGCTGAACAGGTTGCCGGTGCTCCCCGCGGGCACGCCGGCGACCCTGTCCACCTCGCGATGGGTGAGGCCGCGAAGCCCGCTCGTCGCGATCACCTGCAGCGCCGCCCGGGAGATGGTCGCGCGCCTGCTGCTCACGTCGACAGGTTACCGAGCCGATCTCAAGACGCGGCAGGCGTTGAGCAAAACAACAGATGTTGTTAGGCTCGACGACTTGACCACGACAGCGAACGGAGCCTCGTGAACGGCTACCTCATCTCGATCCTCATGGGCGCCCTCATGACCGGGTTCGCCCTTCTCTCCCCGCGGCGCGGGCGGCTGCTCTCGGGGCTGAGCTTCGTACTCGGACTCGTCGTCAACGAACTCCCGCTCGCGATGCTCGTGTGGCTGCTGCTTTCGACCGGTCTCGCCGCGATCGACGGGGGCATCGGGGGCACCCAAGACCTGATCGCGGTCGTACTGCTCGCCCCGATCACCGCGGGCCTGGTGCTCGTCGTCGCCCGGCAGCTCGCGGCGCGTCCCGCCCTCATCGCCGCGTTCCGAGCGGCGGGACTCGAGGATGCCGCCTCCGCCGTCGGGACGCCCCGCGAGCGCGGCCGGCTCCTCGTTGACCTCTTCGCGCCCTTCGCGATGTCGGGCCGGGGTGTGCGACGCATCCGGAACGTGCGCTACGGCCCCCACGGACGCAAGAACCTGCTCGACGTCTACACGTCGGAGCGCACCGAGCAGGCTCCCGTCGTCGTCTACGCCCACGGTGGTGGCTACTTCTCGGGCCGCAAGAGCAAGGAGGCACGCCTCCTGCTGAACCGCCTCGCGCGTGCCGGCTACCTGTGCCTGAGCATCAACTACCGCCTCAGGCCCGAAGTCGGCTTCGATGGACACCTCGCCGACTACGGTGCGGCTCTCCGATGGGCGGCGACCCGGGCTGAGCGGTACGGCGGCGATCCGCGTCGACTGATCCTCGCCGGTACCTCGGCCGGAGGGCACCTGGCCTCGATCGCGGGGCTCTCGCCCGAGGTCACCGCGGGTGAGGGCTCGGGCGGTATCGAATCCGGGACGGTGCGCGCCGTCCTCGGCTTCGCGGGGTACTACGGGCCGTACTACGGCCTCGATGCGCGACACCGTCCGTCGTCGGACCCGCTCGACCACGTCGACGCCGACGCTCCGCCGTTCCTCATCGTGCACGGCGACCTCGACCCGTACGTGCCAGTCGGACTCGCGCGTCGTCTCGCGGAGGCCCTGCGCGCCCGCTCGCACCGGACCGTCGCCTCGGTCGAGCTGCCGGGGACCCACCACGTCTTCGACCTCTTCCGCACACCGCGCTACCGAGCGGTCGTCGATGCCGCGGAGGCGTTCCTTGCGGCAGAAGTGCCCGTCGACTCCGTTTCGGACGCGTCAGTGGCGACCCGATCTGTCGGAGCGCACCGATGAACGTCGCCGCGAAGTTCCTGACGACCCGATGGGCGGTACGTCTGCCACTCGTCGTCTTCGACCTGCGGCTCGGGGTCCTCTTCGGCGGTCGGCTGCTCATGCTCCGGCATCGTGGGCGCACGAGCGGGCGGCTCCGACGCGTCGTCCTGGAGGCGGTGCAGCGAGAGAGCGCGGACTCGATCATCGTCGCGTCGGGGTTCGGCCCTACAGCCCAGTGGTACCGAAACCTCCGCGCCGACCCGCGCTGCGTCGTGAGCATCGGACGGCGCGTCGACCGTCCGGCTCACGCCGAGCTGCTGGATGCCGACGAGAGCGCGCGGATCCTCGAGCGTTACGCGGCGCAGCATCCGCGGCTCTGGGCGTCGCTCCGGCGCGCGGTCGAGGCGGCGACGGGTCGGCCGGACCCCGTGATCCCGCTCGTGCGGCTTCGGCTCGACGGCGGCTGACCCGCTCGTCATTCGGGTTTCGAGACGCGTCGCTCTGCGCGCGGCGCTCCTCAACCCGCGGCTGACGTGGTGCGGTTTCGAGACGCGTCGCGCTGCGCGCGGCGCTCCTCAACCCGCGAGGTTCGTCGCCGCGGCGTCGAGGAGACCTCGGCGGAAGGCATCCACGTCTCTGTCGGTCCCGAACCGACCGACGGCGTCGAGGATGTCGTTCGACCAGGCGGTATCGGCCGCGGCTCCGTGCGCGAGCGACGACACGATGAGGTCGTCCGCGTAGGAGGCGAGCGCCGTCTGCTGGTACTCCGGGTAGGCGGAGGCGTCGACATCCGTCCGCGCCGGGATCGACCCCTTCGCGAGGTTGAACGCCTGCTGGCCGTCGATCGAGCTGATCGTCTCGAGCCAGCTCTCCGTCGCCGCCTCGTGCGGAGCGCCGACCGTGAGCACGAACGAGTCGGCGAGGAAGTCGAACACGCCCGACGTGCCGGGCACGGGGAAGGTCGTGTACTCGTCGTCGTAGGTCCAGCCCGACTGCGCGAACGCGACCTCGGCCCAGTCGCCCATCACGATGTAGCCGGCGTAGCCGTTCACGACGAGCTGCGTCGCGGTGTCCCAGTCGAGCCCGGCGAAGTCGCTGTTCACGTAGTCCAGCAGTTCGTCGTAGTGCGCGACGGCCGTCGCGACGCCCGGGTCGTCCCACGACATCTCGCCGGTCCACAGGCCCGAGTACCCGTCCGCGCCGAGGTCGGCGAGCAGCACCGTCTCGAAGAGCTGCAACTGCGTCCACTCGGTGCCGAGGGCGAGAGGGACGGCCACGCCCGCTGAGCGCAAGCGACGCAGATCGTCGATCCAGGCGTCGAGGTCGGCGGGCGGATCGGCGGGGTCGATGCCGGCGGCGGCGAGCACCTCGGTGTTCGCCCACACGACGTTGGCCCGGTGGATGTTGGTGGGCACCGAGTAGATCGCGCCGTCGACGGTCAGCAACTCGATGAGCGACTCGGGGAACACGTCGTCGAGGTCGTGCTCCGCGTAGAACTCGCTGAGGTCGTGCAGCTGCCCGGCCTCGATGTAGTCGGTGAGCTCCGCGCCGGCGTGCGCCTGGAAGGTGTCGGGCGGGTCTCCGACGTCGAGCCGCTGAGAGAGGACGGTCTTCGCGTTCGATCCCGCGCCCCCCGCGACGGTGGCGTTCACGAAGCGGATGTCGGGGTACTGCTCGGCGAAGACATCCACGAGCGCGTCGAGGCCCACCTTCTCGGTGCCGGTGGCCCACCAGGTGAAGACCTCGACCTGATTCGGGTCGTCCGCGTCGACTCCGGAGGGGCCGGAACAGGCCGCGAGGGCGAGCGCGGCCAGGGCGGCGGCGACTCCGGCGCGGGCTGTCGGGCGCATCGTTGCTCCTTCGGGTACCCCATTGTGCCCTGTTCCTGGCACTACTCTGATCCCATGGCGCGACCCACAGCGCCCCCGGGCTCGCAAGCGTCGCTCCGGGAGGCGAACCGGCAGCGGATCGTCGACGCCCTGACGACGCACGGCAGCCTCGCCCAGATCGAGCTCGTCGACATCACGGGACTCTCCGCCGCGACGGTGTCGAACATCGTGCGCGAGCTCTCGACGGCGGGCGTCATCAGCACGACCTTCGGCTCGCGCAGCGGGCGGCGGGCCGTGCAGGTGTCGCTCACCCGCCAGGAGGGCCTCGTCGCCGCCCTCCACTTCTCCTCGCGGTCCCTCGACATCGTGCTCGCCGACTCGGCGCTCACGACGGTCGCCGAAAAGCACGTGCCCCTCGCCGCCGACCATCGCTACGACCGCGAACTCGACCGCGCCGCCCTCCTCGTCGGCGACATGCTCGACGGTGTCGGAGCACCGCTCGGCGAGCTGCTCACCGTGACCCTCTCGGTGCCGGTGCCGGTCGACCCCGAGACCGGTCGTCTCGCGGTGCCCGGGCTCATGCCGGGGTGGGACGGGGTCGACCTCGCCGCCTCGCTGCGCGCGCGCCTCGACGCCCCCGTCGTCGTCGAGCACGGCGCCACCCTCGGTGCGCTCGCGGAGTCGCGCGCCGGTGCCGCCATCGGCGCCCGCGTCGCCGTCTACGTCTGCGTCGGTCACTCGATCGGCTCGGGCATCGTCCTCGACGGCGTGCCGTTCCGCGGTCCGCGCGGTCGCGCCGGTCAGATCGGCCACGTCACCCTCGACGAGAACGGCGCGATCTGCCGCTGCGGCAACCGCGGGTGCCTCGAGACCGTCGCCGGTGGCCGCGCGCTCCTCGATCTCTTCACCGGCATCCCGGGCATCACCCGACTGAGCGACCTCATCGCCGAGGCCGAGGCGGGCGGCGCGGGCGCGCGACGCGCGATCGCGGATGCCGGCAAGCACATCGGCGTCGCCGTGGCGAGCGTCGCGAACCTCCTCGACCCGGACGTCGTCGTGATCGGCGGCGAGCTGGCTCGTACCGGTGAGACGCTCCTGGCCCCCGTGCGGCACGCCGTGGAACGCGCGGCGCTCGACGGCGCGCGCGACCTGCAGATCGTCGCCTCGGGACTCGACGGTCGCGCCGAGATCACCGGCGCCCTCCTCGCGGCGCTTCAGGCGTCGGACGGATCCGCGGCCGGACGCGTCCTGAGCGCGGGCTGATGGGCGGCCGCCGTCGCCGGTTCCCACCGGCTCTCGCGGGCGTGCTCACGGCGGTGCTGCTCGCGGTCGCGGGATGCGCCGCCGTGCCGACCCCCGACGCCGTGATCGCGCTGCTCCTCCCCGAGAGCGCGACCGCGCGGTACGAGCAGCTCGACCGTCCGCTCTTCGAGCAGCGGCTCGCGGTCAACGGCGACTACCGCGTGATCTACGCCAACGCCGGGGGCAGCGCGAGCCGTCAGCTCGAGCAGGCCGAGTCGGCGCTCGCCGCGGGGGCGTCGGTGCTCGTCGTGAACCCCGTCGACCAGGTCGCGGCGCGCACGATCGTCGACACCGCGGCGGCGCTCGACGTGCCGGTCGTCAGCTACGACCGCCTCATCGACGGCGGCGGGGCGGCGTTCTACGTCTCGTTCGACAACGAGCAGGTCGGCACGCTCCAGGCGGAGGCGCTCGTCGACGGCATGGCGGAACGCGGCACTCCGAACGGCGGAGTGCTCGTGCTCGCGGGCGACCCGAACGACGCGAACACGACCCAGCTCGCCGCGGGCTTCGGCGAGGTGCTCGACGCGGCCGGGGTCGAGGTGCTCGCGCGCTACGACGTGCCGGGCTGGAGTGCCGCGAAGGCCCAGGAATGGATGGCGACGCAGGTCTCGCAGTTCGGCGACCGGATCGACGCGGTGTACGCGGGCAACGACGGTCTCGCCGGCGCGGCGATCGCCGCCCTGCGGTCGGCGGGCATCGAGACGACGCCCGTCGTCACCGGTCAGGATGCCGACCTGTCCGCCATCCGCCGCATCGTCGCGGGCACCCAGTACGCGACCGTGTTCAAGAACATCGCGATGCAGGCCCGCATCGCCGCGGACGCCGCCAAGGAGCTCGCCGCCGGTCGGGCGCCGTCGGCGTGGGACGAGGTCGACGGTGTGCCGTCGGTCGTCCTCGACCCGGTGCTCGTCACGGCCGACGACATCGACAGGGTCATCGTGACGACGGGTCTCTACACGATCGAGGACATCTGCGCGCCCGACCTCGTCGAGGCCTGCCTCGCGGTCGGTGTCCCGGCCGACCGGCTTTCTTCTAGGTTGGGAGAATGACGTCGTCGTCGGAGCGCCCGGTGCCCGCTCCCGTGCTCGAGCTGCGCGGCATCTCGCGCCGCTTCGGCGCGGTGCGCGCGCTCGCCGAGGTCGACCTCCAGGTGCACGCGGGCGAGATCGTCGCCCTCGTCGGTGACAACGGCGCGGGCAAGTCGACGCTCGTCGGGGTGCTCTCCGGGCTGCTCGCGGCCGACGGCGGCGAGATCCGCATCGACGGCAGTCCGGTCACGATCGGCACGCCGCGCCGCGCCCGCAGTCTCGGCATCGCCGCGGTGCACCAAGACCTGGCGTTGTGCGATCCGATGGACCTCATCGACAACCTCTGGCTCGGCCAGGAGCCGACCCGCGCGGGCTTCGTCGACGAGATCGAGATGGAGCGCCGCACGGGTGAGCTGCTGCGCGGGCTCGGCGTGCGCATCCCGCCGACCCGCACGAGCGTCGCCGCGATGTCCGGCGGGCAGCGCCAGGTCGTGGCCATCGCCCGCTCGCTCGTCTCGGAGCCGCGCGTGCTCGTGCTCGACGAGCCGACGGCCGCGCTCAGCGTCACCCAGGGCGTCGAGGTGCTCAACCTCGTCGAGGGCGTGCGCGAGCGCGGCGTCGCGGTCGTGCTCGTGAGCCACCACATCGCCGATGTCCTCTCGGTGGCCGACCGCGTCGTCGTCCTCCGGCTCGGGCGCAACGCGGGGGAGTTCCGCGCCGCCGAGACGACGAGCGAGGCCGTCATCGCCGCGATCATGGGCGGCGGCGCCGGTGCCGAGACTCCCGCTCCGCCGCGCCCGCCTGCTCCGCTGCGGCGGGTGGAGGGCACGCGGTGACCCGCGAGCCGGTGGGGGCGACCACCCCCGCGTCGTTCGCCGCACGACTCGGCGCGAACGGCTGGAGCGCCCTCCCGCCGCTCGCCGTGCTCGCCGTGGTCTGGATCGTCTTCCAGCTCGCGAACCCGAGCTTCCTGTCGAGCGCCAACCTCGTGAACCTCGCGATGCAGTCCGCCGCGACGGGACTCATCGCGCTCGGCGTGGTGTTCGTGCTCATCGTCGGGCAGATCGACCTCTCGGTCGGCGCGGTCGCGTCGCTCTCCGGGGCGATCCTCGGCATCCTGTTCGTCGGGTCCGGGTGGGACGCGATCCCCGCGATCCTCGTCGCGCTCGCCGTCGCGGCTGGGATCGGCGCCCTCTACGGGCTCATCGTCATCCGCTTCCGCGCGCCCGGGTTCGTCGTCACGCTCGCCGGACTCCTCGCGGTGCTCGGCGCGCAGGCGTGGGTGCTGCGCGGGAGCGGCTCGATCGGTCTGCCGGTCGACTCGTGGCTCGTGACCTTCGCGCAGCAGGCGTATCTGCCGGACTGGGCGGCTTTCGCCCTCGCGGCCCTCGGCGGCCTCGGCTGGACGGCGGCGCGCGTCGTCGCCCGCGCCCGACGCCGGCGCGCGGGCCTGCCGTACGGCCGGCTGTGGACGATCCTGCTCGGCGGCGGGCTGCTGCTCGCCGGCCTGCTCGGCGGCGTCTGGTATCTCGGGCTGGGCCGCGGCGTGGGAGCCGTCTTCGTCGTGTTCCTCGGCGGGGTCGTGATCGCCGACATCGTGCTGCGCCGCACCCGCTGGGGTCGCTCCCTGCGTGCCGTCGGCGGCGGCGAGGAGGCGGCGCGTCGCGTCGGCATCCGCACCGGCGGCGTCATGATCTCGGCGTTCATCGTCTGCTCGGTGCTCGCCGCCGTCGGCGGCCTGCTCGCCTCGGCGCGGCTCGCGGCAGCCGTGCAGGGCGGCGCGACCGACGACGTCTACCTCACCGCGATCGCGGCGGCGGTCATCGGCGGCACGAGCCTCTTCGGCGGCCGCGGCTCGGCCTGGTCGGCGCTGCTCGGCATCGTCATCATCACCTCGCTCGGCTCGGGGTTCACGCTGCTCGCCCTCGACTCGTCGACGCGCCTCCTCATCACGGGAGCCGTGCTGCTCGCCGCCGTCATCGTCGACTCGCTCGCCCGCGCCCGCCGTCGGTAGGGCCGCTGCACCTTTCTGTTTTCAGGAGATCCTGGTGCTGATGTCGGCTTCTGTCGGGTGGAACGGCGACTTCCGCCACTCCCGCCCCAGATCCTCCTGAAAACGGAAAGCCACCTCGCGCATCGAGGTGGCAGCACGATGGCCGAAACGCGCGGGACGGTGTCAGAGGCGGGGCGCGAGACTGGGGCGGTGAGCGCAGAGGGACGGATCGGGCTGCCCTCCGCGTCGGCTCTGTACATCGCCGCCGTGCTCGGCACCGGCATCCTCGCGCTGCCGGGTCTCGCCGCCGACGCCGCCGGCCCCGCGTCGATCCTCGCCGTCGGCATCGTGTCGCTGCTGTCGATCCCGCTCGCCGGCACCTTCGCCGCCCTGGCGGCGCGGCATCCCGACGGCGGAGGCGTGGCGACGTTCGTGCGCCTCGCCCTCGGCGCCACCGCGGCGCGTGCCGCCGCGTACCTGTTCCTCTTCGGCGCGGGGATCGGCGCTCCCGTCGTCGCGGTGCTGGGTGCCGAGTACCTCGCGGCGTTCACCGGCTTCCCGCGCGCGTGGATCCCGATCGTCGGCATGGGGTTCTTCGTCGTGACGATCGGGCTCGCCTGGGTCGGGCTCCGGGTGAGCAGCGGGGTGCAACTCGGTCTCACGGCGCTGCTCGTCGCGATCGTCGTGCTCGTCGTGGCGAGCGGTACGACGGCGGCCGACCCGGCGAAGCTCGAGCCGTTCCTGCCGCACGGGTGGGCCGGCGTCGGAGTGGCGGTGAGTCTCTTCATCTGGGCGTTCTCGGGCTGGGAGGCGATCACCCACTGGGCGGGGGAGTTCAAGAACCCGCGCCGCACCATCCCGCTCGCGACGGCGATCGCCGTGGTGGTCGTCGGGATCGCCTACCTCGCGCTCCAGATCGTGACGGTGCTCGTCGGCGCCGGGGGCGAGGGCGTCGTGCCGCTCTACGACCTCGTCGCCCGCACCATCCCGGGCGTCGGCCCGGCGATCGTGACGGCCGTCGCGATGATCGTGGTGCTCGGGGTGCTCAACGTCTACGTCCCCGCCTTCGCGAACCTGGTGGCCGCCCTCGGCCGCGACGGCGACCTCCCGCGCTGGTTCGCCCGCGGCGCCGAACCCGGCTCCACGCCGCGCCGCGGCCTCGTGCTCGTCGCGGTGCAGTGCTTCGCCTACCTCGGCATCTACCTGCTGCTCGGCGCCGACCTCGAGTCGTTCGTGCTGATCCAGACGGCGTCGATGGCATCCGTCTACCTGCTCGGAGTCATCGCCGCGGTGCGGCTGCTCGAGCGCCGCTCGGTGGGCTGGTGGATGGCCGTCGCCTCGGTGCTCTTCGTCGCCGGGCTCGTCGTGCTCTCCGGCGCGCACCTGCTCGTCCCCGCGATCCTCGCGCTCGCCGCGGTCGCGGTCACCGTCGCCACGAGACTGAGAAGGAAGAGACAGGATGCCTGAGTACCGTGCCGTCTTCGACGCCCGGGTCGAGTTCGCCAACGGCGGTCACCTGACCACCGAGGGCTTCCGTCTCGACCTGCCCACGGGGGCGGAGACGCCTGACCAGATCGGGGCGTTGCTCGTCGCCCATCTGGGGCTCGCGATGGTCGCCGACGTCGTGCTCGCGAACGTCGAGATCGTCGAGGAGACGCACAAGGGCTCCCGCGGGATCGAGACCGCGTCGGTCGACCGGCCGCGGCGGATCGTCGACCTCAGCCACGCCATCCGCGAGGGGCTCGTCACCTACCCGGGTCTGCCGGCCCCCGTCGTCACCCCGCACCTGACCCGGGAGGACTCGCGGGCGAAGTACGCCGAGGGCACGACCTTCGCGATGGACATCATCACGATGATCGGCAACACGGGCACCTACCTCGACGCGCCGTTCCACCGCTACGCCGGCGGCGACGATCTCGCGGGGCTCGATCTGACCACCCTCGTCGACCTTCCGGCGGTCGTGTTGCACGTCGACGATCTGACGACCCGCGGCATCCCGGCCGGCGTCTTCCTCGACCGCGACGTGCGCGGAGCCGCGGTGCTGCTGCACACCGGATGGGACCGCCACTTCGGAACCCCGGCGTACGGGACGGGGTCGCCGTACCTCGAGGCGGAGGCTGTCGCGCTGCTCGTCGAGCGCGGGGCGGCGCTCGTCGGCATCGATGCCCTCAACATCGACGACACCGAGTCAGGCGGCGAGCGCCCGGCCCACTCCGGGCTGCTGGGCGCAGGCATCCACGTCGTCGAGCACCTCACGCGGCTCGGCGAGCTGCCGGCGTTCGGGGCGCGGTTCACGGCGACGCCACCCGCCGTCGAAGGTTTCGGCACGTTCCCCGTGCGCGCGTTCGCCGTCGTGCCCTAGCCTGACACCCGGGGATACGTGATCAAGGGCGCCGACGATCCTCTCCGCCGCCTCGAGAAACGCCACCACCTGTGATCACCTCGCCCATCAACATCGTCCTCGCCCACCCCGGCGACGCGCTCTCGCGCGGCTCCCGCGTGATCTACATCGTCGTGCTGGGGCTGCTCGTCGGCCTCGGGCCGTTCACGATCGACCTCTATCTGCCGGCGTTCCCCGTCGTCGCAGAGGAGCTCCGCGCGAGCGAGGCGGCGATCCAGCTCACGCTCACCGCGACGATGATCGGGTTCGGCCTGGGCCAGCTGATCATCGGTCCGTGGAGCGACACCGTCGGGCGTCGACTCCCGCTCATCCTCGCGACGACCATCCACGTGGGAGCGAGCCTCGGTGTCGCCTTCGCGCCCGACATCACCTGGGTGCTCGTGTTCCGCGTGCTGCAGGGCATCGGCGCGGCCGGCGGCGGCGTCGTGGCCATGGCGACCGTACGCGATCTGTTCGGCGGACAACCCCTCGTGCGGATGCTGTCGCGCCTCGCGCTCGTCACGAGCCTCGCGCCGATCCTCGCCCCGGTCATCGGCTCGCAACTGCTCGTGCTCGTCGACTGGCGCGGACTGTTCCTCTCACTCGCGGGGTACGGGGTCGTCGTCGTGATCCTCGCCGCCCTGCTCATCGCCGAGACCCTTCCGCCCGAGCGGCGACGCGTGCGAGGCCGCAGCACGGTGGGTCAGCGCTACAAAGCCGTGCTCTCCGATCGGGTGTTCGTGGGGGTCGCACTCATCGCGGGGCTCATGTTCTCGGGCCTGTTCGCGTACCTCTCATCGTCGTCGTTCGTCTTCCAGGAGGTCTACGGCTTCGACGCTCAGCAATACGGAATCCTGTTCGCCGTCAACTCGCTGGGCCTCGCCGTCGCGTCGCAGGTCGCCTCGCGGCTCATGCGCCGGTTCGCGCCCCCGAAGGTGCTCGCCGTCTCGCTGCCGATCATGGCGCTCGCCGGATTCGGCGCCGCAGCCTCGGCCTTCCTCGGCCTCGGGCTCGCACCGGTCGTCGCCTGCACGTTCGTCTTCCTCACCTGCGCCGGCCTGAGCTTCCCCTGCATCCAGGTCACCGCGCTCGCGCCGCACGGCGCGGAGGCGGGCACCGCGGCGGCACTGCTCGGGGCGATCAACTTCGGCCTCGCGAGCATCGCCGCCCCCGTCGTCGGCCTGTTCGGCACGGCGACGGCCATCCCGATGGGTCTCGGGATGGGGATCGCGCTCAGCGTGGCGGTCGTGCTGCTGTGGGTGGTCGTGCGCCCGCAGCACTCGAGGGTCGTCGGAAGCACGGAGGCGCCGGTGGCCGCCGCGCACTAACGCCTCCGCCGCGCGCCGCCAAGACCCGAAACCTCTCGTCGCGCCTCACTACGGTGGAGGGATGATCTCCCGCGCCGAACTGCCCGACGTTCCGTGGCGACGCGGGATCGCGATCGGGGCCGGTGCGGGCATCGCGGTGGCTCTGCTGCTCGGACTGCTCGTGCGCATCCAGGTGATCGCCGACGAGGTCGACGGCGAATGGATGGAGGAGGTGCTCGAGATGCGCGGCCCGTTCTGGGAGGCCGTGTCGCGGGGCTTCGACTTCCTCGGGGGCGGATGGTTCGCGATCTTCGCGGTGCCGGTCACGGTCGCGATCGTGCTGCTCGTGTTGCGGCGACCCTGGTCGGCCGCGCTCTTCGTCCTCGTCTCCGCGGTGAGCGCGGGTCTCGTGCAACTGCTCAAGGTGCTCTACGGGCGGCTCCGACCGGAGGACATCCTGCTGACCCTGGAGAGCGGCTCCTACCCGTCGGGTCACGTCGCCAATGCCGCAACGGTCGCGGTGCTCGCGACGGTGCTCGTCGCCCGCTGGTGGGTCGCGGTCGCGGGGGCCGTCTACGTCGTGCTCATGGCGCTCAGCCGCACCTACCTCGGGGCGCACTGGGTGACCGATACCGTCGGCGGGGCGCTGCTCGGAGCGTCGGTCGCGCTGCTCGGCTGGGCGGCGCTCGCACCGCGTCTGCGGAAGGAACGTGAGAGCCCTCGCCCGCGGGAGGGGTCTGCCGCTAGCTTCGGGGAATGAGAATCCTCCTGGTCGGCGCCGGCGGCGTCGGCGATGCGATCGCGAAGATCGCAGCCCGCCGTGACTTCTTCGAGCTCATGGTCGTGAGCGACTACGACCTCTCCCGTGCCGAGCGCACGCTCGCGTGGATCGAGGGGAAGCACGGCGACCAGGGTGGGCGCTTCGTCGCGGCGAAGATCGATGCGTCCGATCCCGCGTCGGTGGCCTCCGTCGCACGTGAGCACGGGGCGACGCACGTGATGAACGCGGTCGAGCCGAAGTTCGTCCCCACGATCTTCGCGGGCGCGCTCGAGGCGGGCGCCGACTATCTCGACATGGCGATGAGCCTGTCGGAGCCGCATCCGTCGGAGCCGTATGCGAAGACCGGGGTCAAGCTCGGTGACGACCAGTTCGCGCAAGGTCCCGACTGGGAGAAGGCGGGCAGGCTCGCCCTCGTCGGGATGGGCGTCGAGCCGGGGCTCTCCGACGTGTTCGCGCGCTATGCCGCCGATGAGCTGTTCAGCGAGATCCAGGAGCTCGGCACGCGCGACGGGGCGAACCTCGTCGTGCGCGACGAGAACGGCGACGAGATCTTCGCCCCGTCGTTCAGCATCTGGACGACGATCGAGGAGTGCCTCAACCCGCCGGTCGTGTGGGAGAAGGACAAGGGCTGGCTCACGACCCCGCCGTTCTCCGAGCCCGAGGTGTTCGTCTTCCCGGAGGGCATCGGACCCGTCGAGTGCGTCAATGTCGAGCACGAGGAGGTGCTGCTCATGCCGCGCTGGGTCGACGCGCAGCGCGTCACCTTCAAGTACGGGCTGGGGGATGAGTTCATCGGCATCCTCAAGACCCTCCACCAACTGCACCTCGACTCGACGGTGCCGATCCGCGTGCGCTCGGCGAACGGTCCCGTCGAGGTCGCGCCCCGGGATGTCGTCGCCGCCGCCCTGCCCGATCCGGCGACCCTCGGCCCGCGGATGACGGGCAAGACGTGCGCCGGCCTGTGGGTGACCGGCACGGGCGTCGACGGGAAGCCGCGCGAGGTGTACCTGTACCACGTGTCCGACAACGAGTGGACGATGGCCGAGTACGAGAGCCAGTGCGTGGTGTGGCAGACGGCGCTCAACCCGGTCGTCGCGCTCGAGTTGCTCGCGACGGGGGTGTGGACGGGATCGGGTGTGCTCGGCCCCGAGGCGTTCCCCGCGACACCGTTCCTCGAGCTCATGGCGAAGCCGGAGGCCGAGGGCGGCTACGGGCAGGCGTGGGGCCTCCGCGAGGGTTCGGTGGTCGCGTAGCCGCCGTAGGCGGCGTGTCGAGACCTACCCGCGCCAACCGGCCGGGTCGCGCAGGAGCGACCGGAAGGCGAGTTCCGCCGCGCCGATGAGGAGGCGGTCTTCGCCGAGGGCGGCGGGCACGATCGAGACCCCCTCCGCCGCGGCGGGGATGGTCGCGGCGGTGACGGCGTCGACGAGGGCGGCGGGCTGCCAGGCGAGCAGGGTCGCGAGGTACCCGCCGAGCACGGCGAGCTCGGGGTTGAAGACGTTGACGGCGTTGCCGAGCGCGACCGCGAGGATGCCCTGTTGCCGACGCAGCTCGGCCGCCACCGCGGAGTCGGCCGACGCGGCGATCGCGGCGGCGAGCGCGGGTTCGTCCGCGTGCTCCAGGCCGAGGAGGGAGAGCACGCGCGCGCGGCTGACCTCGTCTTCGAAGGTGCCCCGCTCGGAGAGGCGGTCGCCGGCGCCGGGGCGGTTCTGGCCGAACTCGCCCGCGTACCCGCCGCGACCGGTGAGCGGCCGGCCGCGCACGATGACGCCGCCGCCGATGCCCGACGCGCCGCCGTTGAGGTAGATGAGGTCGTCGACCCCGCGACCGGCGCCGAAGAGGTGCTCGGCGAGCGCGCCGAGGGTCGCGTCGTTGTCGGCGTGGACGGGCAGGCCGACGGCATCCTCGACCATGCGCGCGAACGGCACCTCTCGCCAGCCGAGGTGGGGCGCCCAGCGCACGGTGCCGTCGGTGGCGCGCACGAGGCCCGGGATGGCGAGCCCTACGGCGGCGACGCGCCTCCCGCGCTCGGTGAGGTCGCGCACGAGGTCGACGATCACGGCGACGGCGGTCGCCGGGTCGGGCACGGCGTCGAGCGGTCGGCGGATGCGGGTGCCCACGCGCGCGCCGAGCCCGATCGCGGCACCGGTCACGGCATCCACTTCGGGGTTGACGGCGATCACGACGGTCGTGGGATTCACCCGCACCCCGGGGGACGGGCGGCCCACGCCGCCGCTCGCGACGGGCTCGCCCTCCTCGACCAGGCGGAGTTCGGCGAGCTCCGCGACGAGGGCTGCGACGGTCGATCGGTTGAGTCCGGTGAGCGCGGTCAGTTCGGCGCGGGAGGCGGCGCGCCCGTGGTGCACGAGCTCGAGGATGGCGGCGAGGTTGCGACGACGGACGCCGTCGGCGTTGTCCCCGGCTGGCATGCGCTCACCCTAGCGGGCCGAATATGTTGTCCTTGACTACATATTCGGCGTGCCTTAGCATCGGCCTCACCCAATCACTTTCGGCACCGCAGCCGAAACTTTCGAAAGGCGTTCAACGATGAACACGACTCGCACCAAGAGGCTCGGTGCCGTCTCCCTCGCCGCCGCCGCCACGCTCGTCATGGCCGGCTGCACGGGAGGGGGCGGTGACGCCGGCGACGACGTCACGATCACCTGGTGGCACAACGCCACCTCCGACCCGCTCCAGGGACTGTGGGAGGAAGTGGCCGCCGAGTTCGAGGAGGCCAACCCCGGCGTCACGGTCGAGGTGACCGGCTACCAGAACGAAGACCTCCAGCGCACCCTCATTCCCAACGCCCTCCAGTCGGGCGACGCGCCCGACGTTTTCATGGTCTGGCCCGGCGGTGAGGTGCGTTCGCAGGCCGAAGCCGGCTACCTCAAGGACCTCTCCGAGCCGCTGGCCGACGAGATCGCGACGTTCGGCGGAGTCGTCAAGCCGTGGGAGGTCGACGGCGCGCAGTACGGGATGCCGTTCTCCTTCGGCATCACCGGCATCTGGTACAACACGGAGCTCTTCGATGAGGCCGGCATCGACGGCACGCCCGAGACCCTCCCCGAGCTCGTCGACGCCGTCGAGGCGCTCCGCGGCATCGGCGCCGAGCCGATCGCCGTCGGCGCGGGCGACCTGTGGCCGGCAGGCCACTGGTGGTACCAGTTCGCGCTCAACGCGTGCTCGACCGAGACCCTGCAGTCCTCGATCGCGAACCTCGAGTTCGACGACCCGTGCTGGATCGAAGCGGGCGAGATGCTCCAGGACTTCCTGGAGGAGGAGCCGTTCAACACGGGCTTCCTCGCCACCCCGGCGCAGACCGGTGCCGACAGCTCGGCCGGCCTCGTGGCCAACGGCGTCGCGGCGATGGAGTTCATGGGTCCGTGGAACTCGGGCACGATCGGCGGCCTCACGGCCGACGGCGAGGTGCCGGACTACCTCGGCTGGTTCCCCTTCCCGAGTGTTCCCGGTGCAGCCGGCGACCCGACCATCACGATGGGCGGCGGTGACGGCTGGGGAGTGAGCGCGGACGCGCCCGACGCGGCGGTCGACCTCGTGAAGTACCTGTCGAGCGCCGACGTGCAGCGTCGCTTCGCGGAGATCGGCTCGGGCATCCCGGCCAACCCCGAGGCGGCCGATGCGCTGACCGACCCGAACCTGCAGTCGATCGCCGCGGGTCTCGCCGGATCGTCGTATGTGCAGCTCTGGCTGGACAGCGCCCTCGGCCCGGCCTTCGGCAACCCGCTGAACCAGGCCATCGTCAACATCTTCGGCGGTACCGGTACCCCCGAGGATGTCGTCCAGGCACTGAAGGACACCGCCGCCGCCCAGTAGCGTCGGCGATCCCCCAGAGGCAGGGCCCGTACCCCCGGCGGGCCCTGCCTCCCCTTCTGACGAACGACAGCGAGCATGATCCAGACACCATCCCCGGCGATCGCCCCGGCTCAGAGCCCCGCGACGACCCGCCGCCGCCGCGACCGTCGCACGCGCCTCGAGATCGCCCTCTTCGCGGGACCGGCCCTCATCGTCTTCCTCGGGTTCGTCATCCTGCCGGTCGCCCTGGCCGCGGTGTACAGCCTCTACAACTGGAACGGCCTCGGCCCGCTCGAGCGCTTCATCGGCATCGACAACTACGTCCGAGCTCTCGGCGACCCGGTCTTCCTCCGCGCGATCGGCAACAACTTCACGATCGTCGCCCTGTCGATCCTCATCCAGGGGCCGCTGGCGATCGGCGTCGCGCTCCTGCTCAACCGCCGCCTGCGCGGCCGCTCGATCATCCGGGCCCTCATCTTCGTCCCCTACGTGCTCGCCGAAGTCATCGCGGGCCTGTCGTGGAAGCTCCTCCTGTCGCCCCGGGGCGGCATCAACGCGCTGCTCGAGAACATCGGATTGGGAGAGCTCGCCCAGCCCTGGCTCGCCAACCCCGAGATCGCACTCGGCGTCATGTTCGTGATCATCACCTGGAAGTACCTCGGCTTCGCGATCCTCCTCATGCTCGCGGGCCTGCAGGGAGTGCCTCAGGAACTGCAGGAGGCGGCGGCGATCGACGGCGCGAGCTGGTGGCAGACGCAGTGGCGCATCACGCTCCCGCTGCTCGCCCCGACGATCCGCATCTGGGTCTTCCTGTCGATGATCGGCTCGCTGCAGCTGTTCGACATGATCTGGGTCACCACCAAGGGCGGTCCGGTCGGAGCGACCAACACGATGGCGGTCTACATGCTGCAGAACGGTCAGGGTGCTCCGGGGTACGGGAGCGCGATCGCCGTCGTGCTCTTCGCGATCTCGCTCATCGTCGCGGTGCTCTTCCAGCGCACCGCGATGCGCCGCGATCTCGCCGGCGCGCTGACCACGGGGGAGGGCCGCTGATGACCGCCACGCTCAGCGAGACGGCACCGCGTCGCAAGGGCTTCGACTGGAGCCAGCCGTGGGTCTACCTCGTCGCGGTCGTCGCGGCGGCGGTGTCGGTCGGACCCGTCGCCTACGTGTGGGTGAACGGCTTCCGCAGCACGGCCGACATCAACCAGTCCCCGGGCGGCTGGCCGAACCCGTGGACGATCGACAACTACCTCCGGGTGCTCACGTCCGAGCGGTTCTGGGGCTCGGTGTTCTCCTCGACCCTCATCGCGGCGGGCACGACGCTCGGGGTCGTGGTGCTCGGGGTGATGGCCGCCTTCGTCATCGCGCGCTACGAGTTCCGCGGTCGGGGCGGGCTGTACGCGCTGTTCGCCGCGGGACTCATGTTCCCCGTCACCGTCGCCGCGCTGCCGCTCAGCATCCTGCTGCGCCAGCTCGACCTGCACGGCACGTTCCTCGGCGTGATCATCCCGCAGGTGGGCTTCGCGCTGCCGACGACGATCATCATCCTCGTCCCGTTCCTGCGGGCGATCCCCCACGAGCTCGAGGAGGCGGCGTCGATCGACGGCGCGAGCCGCATCGGGTTCTTCTGGCGCATCATGGTGCCGCTCTCGGTGCCCGGGCTCATCACGGTCGGTGTGCTCGCCTTCATCGGGAGCTGGAACGCCTACCTGCTGCCTCTGCTCATCCTCGGCGCCGGCGGCATGCCGCAAGACCTCTGGCCGCTGCCGCTCGGCGTGCAGCAGTTCTCCACCCAGTACTCGTCCGACACCGGATCCGTGCTGGCCTACACCTCGCTGTCGATGATCCCCGCCCTCGCGTTCTTCCTGCTCGCCGAGAAGCGCATCGTCGGCGGACTCACCGGCGCCGTGAAGGGCTGATCCACCGCAATGACGAACATCGAGACCCGCCCGGCGACCGACGTCGACGAGCTCATCTCCCGACTCACGCTCGAGGAGAAGGTCGCCCAGCTCTACGGCGTGTGGGTGGGCGCGAACGCCGACGGCGGGGATGTCGCCCCCAACCAGCACGAGCTCACGGGCGACATCGACCTGGATGCGATCGTGCCCCTCGGTCTCGGCCAGGTGACGCGCGCCTTCGGCACCGTGCCCGTCGACCCCGCGCTCGGCGCCCTGTCGCTCCTGCGCATCCAGCAGCGGCTGCTCGCCGAGAGCTCCGCCGGCATCCCGGCCGTCGCGCACGAGGAGTGCCTCGCCGGCTTCGCGGCGTGGGGCGCGACCGCCTACCCCGTGCCGCTGTCGTGGGGTGCGGCGTTCGCGCCGGAGCTCGTCGAGCGGATGGCGCGGCGCATCGGCGAGGACATGGCGTCGGTCGGCGTGCACCAGGGCCTCGCACCCGTGCTCGACGTCGTGCGCGACGCGCGCTGGGGTCGTGTCGAGGAGACGATCGGCGAGGATCCCTACCTCATCGGGTCGATCGGGGCCGCCTACGTGCGGGGTCTCGAGACGGCGGGCATCGTCGCGACGCTCAAGCACTTCGTCGGCTACTCCGCCTCGCGCACCGGTCGCAACCTCGCACCGGTGTCGATGGGGCCGCGCGAGCGCGCCGACGTCATGCTGCAGCCGTTCGAGATGGTGCTGCGCGACGGCAAGCCGCGTTCGGTGATGAACGCCTACACCGACACCGACGGCGTGCCGTCGGCCGGCGATCGCGCGCTGCTGACCGACCTGCTGCGCGGCGAGCTCGGCTTCGACGGAACCGTCGTCGCCGACTACTTCGCGGTCGCCTTCCTGCAGCTCCACCACCGCGTGGTCGGGTCGATCGGCGAGGCGGCGGCTCTCGCACTCGAGTCCGGAATCGACGTCGAGCTGCCGACCGTGCACGGGTACGGGCAACCGCTCCTCGACGAGGTGCGCCAGGGCCGCCTCGCCGAGACGGTCGTCGATACCGCTCTGCGCCGCGTGCTGCGTCAGAAGGCCGAACTCGGGCTGCTCGACGACTCCTGGTCGGCGGTGCCGCCGGTGCTCGCCGGGAAGGACCTCTCCGACCCCGAGGCGCTCCGCGGCACCGTCGACCTCGACCCCCCGGTCAATCGGGCGATCGCGCGCGAGCTCGCCGAGCAGTCGGTCGTGCTGCTGCGCAACGAGGGCGTGCTGCCGCTCGCCGCTCCCGCCCGCATCGCGGTGCTCGGGCCGACCGCCGACGACTTCGCCGCGGTGCTCGGCTGCTACTCGTTCCCGCTGCACGTGGGCGCGCATCATCCCGAGGTCGCGGTGGGCATCGAGATCCCGACGCTGCTCGACGCGGTGCGCGCCGAGTTCCCGGCGGCGACGGTCACCCACGCCGAAGGCACGACGATCTCCGGCGGCGAGACCGACGGCATCGCGGCGGCCGTCGCGGCGGCGAAGGCGGCGGATGTCGTCATCCTCGCCCTCGGCGACCGTGCGGGCCTCTTCGGGCGCGGCACCTCGGGCGAGGGATGCGATGTCGAGTCGCTCGACCTGCCCGGAGCCCAGGCGGCGCTGCTCGACGCGGTGCTCGACACGGGCACACCCGTCGTGCTCACGCTCCTCGCCGGACGCCCGTACTTCCTCGGCCGCGCGGTCGAGGAAGCCGCCGCGATCGTGCAGACCTTCTTCCCGGGCGAGGAGGGCTGCGGCGCGATCGCCGGGGTGCTCTCCGGCCGGGTGAACCCGTCGGGGCGCCTGCCGGTGTCGGTGCCCGCCTCGCCCGGGGCGCAGCCGTCGACCTATCTCGCGTCGCCCCTCGCCCGGTCGACCGGTGTGTCGAGCGTCAAGGTGGGCGCCGCGTATCCGTTCGGTCACGGTCTGTCGTACACGTCGTTCGACTGGTCGGATGCCGCGGCCGAGTCCTCGGTGATCGGCACCGACGGCGCGGGGCGGCTCTCGGTGACGGTGCGCAACACCGGGTCGCGCGCCGGCGCCGAGGTCGTGCAGGTGTACCTCAACGATCCCGTCGCCTCGGTCGTGCGTCCCGTGCAGCGGCTCGTCGGCTATCGCAAGGTCGAGCTCGAGCCCGGCGAGGCGGTGCGGTTGACGGTCGAGGTGCCCGCCGATCTCGCCGCCTTCACCGGCATCGAGGGTGACCGCATCGTCGAGCCGGGCGAGCTCGTCGTGGGCTTCGGTCGCTCGAGCGGCGACATCCCGATCACCGTTCCCGTGCTGCTCGAGGGCCCGGTGCGCGTCGTCGGGCCCGACCGCGCGTTCCACCCGGTCTGGACCGAGGAGCGCGTCACGGGATGACCGCCCTCCCGGCCCACCGGCTCGCGACCGCCGTCGTGGAGGTGGAGTCGGGCGGCGTTCCGCTCGTCGACACCGAGGTCGTGGTCGAGCTGACCCGCCATGCGTTCGGCTTCGGCAACATCGGGTTCGAGCTGCTCGACCACGCGAACGGCGACGGTGCCGAAGGTGACGACGAGCTCGCGCGGCTCTGGTTCGACGCGTTCGACCTCGCGATCCTGCCGTTTTACTGGGCCGACTTCGAGCCGACCGACGGCGCCCCGCAGACCGCGCGGCTGCGGCGGGCGGCGGAGTGGTTCGCCGCGCACGACGTGCGGCTCAAGGGGCATCCGCTCGTCTGGCACACGCTCGCGCCGCCCTGGCTGCTGTCGCGGCCGCTCGACGAGATCGCCGATCGGGTGGCGGCGCGCGTTCGACGAGAGGTCGGCGGCTTCGCCGGGCTGATCGACACCTGGGACCTCGTGAACGAGGCCGTCATCGCGCCCGTCTTCGACAACGGCGACAACGCGATCACACCGCTCGCCGCCCGGCTGGGCGGTGCGGGCCTCATCGCGCACGCGGCAGAGCACGCCGTCGCCGCGAATCCCGGGGTCGCGCTGCACGTCAACGACTTCGACCTCTCACCCCGCTACGAGGAGCTCGTCGATCGGGTCCTCGAGCTCGGCGTCCCCGTCGCGGGCATCGGCCTCCAGACGCACATGCACCAGGGATACCCCGGCGAGGAGCGGGCGCTCGAGGTCGCGGATCGTTTCGCGCGGTTCGGCATCCCGCTGCACTTCACCGAGACGACGCTGCTGTCGGGCGACCTCATGCCCGCCGACATCGTCGATCTCAACGATTACGTGCGCGACGACTGGCCGTCGACGCCGGAGGGCGAGGCGCGGCAGGCCACCGAGCTCGAGGCGCACTACCGGTCGCTCTTCGGGCATCCGGCGGTCACCTCGATCACGTACTGGGGTCTCGCCGACCGGGGTGCGTGGCTCGGCGCCCCCGCTGGTCTCGTGCGGCCGGACGGAACCCCCAAGCCCGGTTACTTCGTGCTGCGCGATCTCATCCGCCGCGAATGGTGGACGCCGCCGCAGACGCTGCGTACCGACGCCTCCGGCCGCGTGACGGTGTCGGGTGCGAAGGGCCGCTACCGCCTCACGGCTCCGGGCGTCGAGCAGAGCTTCGACGTCGGCTGACAGCTTTCCGTTTTCAGGAGGATGCGTGACGGGAGTGACGCCTGACCTGTCGCGAGGTGACTTCAGGCAACACCAGCCACACGGACTCCTGAAAACGGAAAGTCGGCTCAGAGGCGAGCGGCGTACTGTGCGCGGATGACGGGGCGGTGATCGGATGCCGCCTCGGCCGTGAGAGGGACGGTCCAGTCCGGGCGCGCCCCGGACGCGACCCATGCGGCCTGCACCGCGCCGCCGCGCGCGACGTACTCGCCCGGCTCGGGCACCGCGACGGGGACGTCGAACACCTGCGACGCGATCGCCGACACCGCCGGGTTCTGCGCCGCGCCGCCGATGAGCAGGATGCGCTCGGCGACGACTCCGGTCGCCCGCACCGCGTCGAGGCCGTCGGCGAGGCCGCACAGCAGCCCCTCGATCGCGGCCCGAGCGAGACTCTCGCGTGTGGTGGTCGCGAGAGTCATGCCGAACAGGGTCGCCGTCGCATCCGGGCGGTCGGGGGTGCGCTCGCCCTCGAACCAGGGCTGCAGCACGAGGCCGCCGGCTCCGGGCTCCGCCTCGAGCGCGAGGGCTCCGAGCTCGTCGTGGGTCACGCCGAGTACGCGCGCGATCGCGTCGAGCACGCGCGCGGCGTTGAGGGTGGCGACGAGAGGGAGGTAGACCCCGCTCGCGTCGGCGAACCCGGCGACGGTGTCCGACCCGGCGGGGGAGCCGGTCACCGCGAAGACGGTGCCCGACGTGCCGATCGAGACGACGACATCCCCCTCGCGTGCGCCGAGGCCGAGGGCGGCACCGGCGTTGTCGCCCGCGCCGGGGCCGACGAGCTGCCCACCCGGGAGGGTGCCGGCGGCCTCGCCGGGGCCGAGCACGCGGGGGAGGATCGCATCGTGGCCGAGCGCCGCGACGAGCAGTTCGCGGTCGTAGTCGTTCGTGTGCGGGTTCCAGTACGAGGTGCCGCTCGCGTCGGAACGGTCGGTTGTGAGCTCGGCGAAGTCGGCATTGCCCGGGCCGAAGCCGCGGAGGCGCCAGGTCAGCCAGTCGTGCGGGAGCGCGACGGCCGCGACCCGCGCGGCGTTGTCGGGCTCGACATCCCGCAGCCAGCGCAGCTTCGTCGCCGTGAAGCTCGCGACCGGGCGCGACCCGGTGCGGGCGACGATGTCGGGGAACTCCTCCGCGAGCTGGCGCGCTGCGTCGGCGGAGCGGGTGTCGTTCCACAGCAGGGCGGGGCGGATCACGTTGCCGACGGCGTCGAGCACGACCATCCCGTGCTGCTGCCCGGCGATCGAGATCGCGGCGACGTCATCCAGCCCGCCCGCGGCGGCGATCGCCTCCTGCAGCGCCTCCCACCACGCGGCGGGATCGACCTCGGTGCCCTCGGGATGCTTCGCGCGCCCCTCCCGCACGGTGGCGCCGGTCGCGGCATCCACGATCACGACCTTGCAGCTCTGCGTCGACGAGTCGACTCCCGCGACGCGCGCCCCGCTAGGAACGAAGGCCATTTCTGGCCTTCGTCGCGGCGCCAGCGCCGACGGCCGTCTCGGCCGTCGGGTCACTCAGGATGCCGCTCGTCACGAGCGCGCGCCCATGAGGTGCTCGGTGGCGAGCTGCTGCAGACGCACGAAGCCGCCGCCCTTGCCGCCGAGGTACGCGGAGGTGTCGAAGTCCTCGTAGGCCGAGCGGTCGGCGAGGAACTGCTCGTAGGTCTCGCCCTCGTCGAGGGTCGGGATCGACAGTTCGGCGACCTTCGCGGCCTCGAGCGCTTCCTGCACCTCGGGGTCGGCGCGGAAGGCCGCGGCCCGCTCCTTGAGCAGCAGGTAGGTGCGCATGTTGGCCTTCGCCGACTCCCACACGCCGACCTCGTCCTCGGTGCGCGAGGGCTTGTAGTCGAAGTGGCGGGGGCCGTCGTACGCCGGCACGCCGCCCGGGCCGCCGTTCTCGAGGAGGTCGACGAGGGCGAACGAGTTGTGCAGGTCGCCGTGCCCGAACACGAGGTCCTGGTCGTACTTGATTCCGCGCTGGCCGTTGAGGTCGATGTGGAAGAGCTTCCCGTGGAACAGCGCCTGTGCGATGCCCGCCGCGAAGTTGAGGCCCGCCATCTGCTCGTGGCCGACCTCGGGGTTGAGGCCGACGAGCTCGGGGCGCTCGAGCGAGTCGATGAACGCGATCGCGTGGCCGAGGGTGGGGAGCAGGATGTCGCCGCGGGGCTCGTTCGGCTTCGGCTCGATCGCGAACCGGATGTCGTAGCCCTTGTCGGTGACGTAGTCGCCGAGCAGGTTGACGGCCTCGCGGTAGCGCTCGAGCGCCTGACGGATGTCCTTCGCGGCGTCGTACTCGGCGCCCTCGCGGCCACCCCACATGACGAAGGTCTTCGCTCCGAGCTCGGCACCCAGGTCGAGCTGGCGGAACACCTTGCGCAGTGCGAACCGGCGCACGTCGCGGTCGTTCGCGGTGAAGCCGCCGTCCTTGAAGACGGGGGCCGAGAAGAGGTTGGTGGTGACCATCGGGATCTTCATCCCGGTGGCCTCGAGCGCGCCCTTGAGGCGGTCGATCTCCTTCTGACGGGTGGCGTCGTCCGAGCCGAACGGGAAGAGGTCGTCGTCGTGGAAGGTGAGGCCGTAGGCGCCGAGCTCGGCGAGCTTCTCGACCGCGTGCACGGTGTCGAGCGGCTTCCGGGTCGGGCCGCCGAAGGGGTCCGTGCCGTTGTAGCCGACGGTCCACAGGCCGAAGGTGAACTTGTCGGCGGGCGTAGGAGTGAGGGACATCGTGAGCTCCGTTGATCTGAGTGCCGGTGGCGATATGTTGCGGGTTACAACATATCCCGGAAACGCGTACAGTGATAGCCGCTTCGATACTTTCGAACCGAATCCCGACAAGGAGCACCCGTGACGGAGCAGGCGCGAGTCACCCTCGCCGAGATCGCCGAGCAGGCTGAGGTCTCGCTCTCGACGATCTCGAAGGTGCTCAACGGCCGCTCCGACGTCTCCGCCGCGACCCGAGGTCGTGTCGAGGACCTCCTGTCACATCACGGCTACCGGCGCCGCGGCAGCACGACCGCCCCGAACTCGCTCATCGAGCTCGTCTTCCACGAACTCGAGTCGGCGTGGTCGATGGAGATCATCAAAGGTGTCGAGGATGTCGCCCGCGCCCACGGGCTGAGCGTCGTGCTCACCGAGAGCGGCAGCCGGCACGCTCCCGCCGCGGACTGGATCGACGGCGTGCTGCAGCGACGCCCGGTCGGCGTGGTGCTCGTGTTCGCCGCCATCCCCGACCAGTACCGCGAGACCCTGCAGGCGCGCAGCATCCCGTTCGTCATCATCGACCCCGCGGGCGATCCGACCCCCGACGTGCCGAGCGTCGGCTCGGCGAACTGGTCGGGCGGCCTCATGGCGACCCGGCACCTCCTCGAGCTCGGCCACACCCGCATCGCGGCGATCACCGGCCCGCACGACATGATGTGCTCCCACGCGCGCATCGACGGCTACCGCTCGGCCATGACCGCCGCCGGGTTGTCGATCGACCCGGACTTCATCCGCTTCGGCGACTTCCACACCGCGGGTGGGCGGCTGCACGGCCACGAGCTGCTCGATCGGCCCGACCGTCCGACCGCGATCTTCGCCGGCAGCGACCTGCAGGCTCTCGGCGTGCTCGAGGCGATGCGCCAGCTCGGGATGAACGCCCCCGACGACGTCTCGATCGTGGGCTACGACGACATCCCGCTCGCGACCTGGGTGAGCCCGCGCCTCACGACCATCCACCAGCCGCTGCGCCGCATGGCGGAGGAGGCGACGCGACTCGTCATCCGCCTGCGCAAACCGGGCGCGGAAGGGGTGTCGCGACTCGACCTCGCGGTCGACCTGGTCGTGCGCGAGAGCACCGCTCCTCCCCGGTCGGCGTGAAGCTCTCGACGACACCGGTCTCGGCCGCCGAGGGCGAGGGGCTCGTCGCCGCGCTGACGTTCGACGACGGCCCGAACGGCGCCGACACCGCGGCCCTCCTCGATCTGCTGGGCGAGCACGGCATCCGGGCGGTGTTCGCGGTGATCGGCTCTCAGTTGGCGACCCCGGATGGCGTGGCGCTGCTGCGCCGGATGGCGCGCGACGGCCACGTGCTGTGCAACCACTCGACGTCGTTCGACGACATGGGCTCGCTGTCGGTCGAGGATGCCCGGGCGCGGATCGCCGAGAACTCGCGGCTCATCCGAGAGGCCCTCGGCGACCCCGAGGCGCCCATCCCGTACTTTCGGGCTCCGAACGGCTCGTGGGGTCGCACCGCGGAGGCCGCCGTCGCCGAGGGGCTGCAGCCGCTCGCCGTCGTGAACACGATCGGCGACTGGATGACGCAGGACGAAGCCGTGCTCACCGCGCGGCTGCGGGAGGCGGTGCGGCCCGGCGAGGTCGTGCTCGTGCACGACGGCGGCGGCCCCCGGGCGGCCTCGGTCGCCGCCGTGCGCACCGTCGTCGAGGAGCGTCTCGCCGCGGGCTGGACGTTCGTGCTGCCGCGCGGCTTCGGGGTTTTGTCGGGTTAGTTGCACATTGCTCCGTCTTCCGGGTGCAATCTGCAACTGGCGGGAGCGCCGCCGCCGGCCAGTTGCACAATGTCGCCGGAGGACGCGACATTGTGCAACTAACCCGACAGAACCCAGTCCGGCTAACTGCGACTGTTGCGGGCGGCGAAGCGCTGCTGCAGCAGCACGGCGACGACGATGATGATGCCCTTGATGACGGCCTGCACCGAGGTCGAGAGGTTGTTGAGCGTGAACACCTGCGACAGGGTCGAGAAGATGAGCACGCCGAGCACGGTGCCGACGATGGTGCCGCGCCCGCCGATGAGCAGGGTGCCGCCGACGACGACGGCGGCGATGGCATCGAGCTCGTAGAGCGTGCCGTGGGTCGAGGTTCCGACGCCCGTGCGGCCCATCATCATGAATCCCGCGATGCCCGCCGCCGTGCCGGCCAGCACATAGAGCATGACGGTGTGGCGCTTCACCTTGAGACCCGCGAGGCGCGACGCTTCGTAGTTGCCGCCGAGCGCGACCGTGCGTCGGCCGAAGGTGGTGCGGCTCAGGAGGAACCAGGCGGCGATCGCGACGATCGCGAAGATCCAGATGAGCGGGTCGATGCCGAGGAAGTTGCCGCGGAAGAAGTCCTTGAACTCGTTGCTGTTGATGATGAGCGTCTGCCGGTTGCCGATGAGCTCGGCGAGGCCGCGGGCGGCGACGAGCATCGCGAGGGTCGCCATGAACGGCACGACCCGCCCGTAGGCGATCACGAGGCCGTTGAGCAGTCCGGCGGCGGCGCCGACGGCGATCGGGATGATCACGAGCAGCAACCACGAGCTGCCGCCGGCGGCGGCCTGCACGACCGCGAGGGTGCCGACGATCGACGAGAGTCCGAGGACCGACCCGACGGAGAGGTCGATGCCGCCCGCCGTGATGACGAACGTCATGCCGAGGCTGACGACCCCGGTGATCGACGCGAACCGCAGGATCGTGAGGAGGGTGTCGACATCCGTCATGCGGTCGGGCCGGGTGATGATGCCGGCGACGACGATGAGGATGAGGGCGATGACGAGCCCCAGGTTGCGGCCGGCCGAGCCGGAGAGGAAACGGCGCAGCGCGCTCGGTCCCTCACGCTCCTCGACGGTCACGGGGGCGGCGGGGGAGGTGGTCGGCTCGCTCACGCGGCGTGTCCTTTCATGACGAGGTCGAGAACGGCGGGCTCGTCGAGCTCCGTCGCGGGAGCCTCGCGCACCACGCGTCCGTCGCCGATGACGAGGACGCGGTCGGCAAGGCCGAGTACTTCGGGGATCTCGCTCGACACGACGACGATGGCGGCGCCCTCGTCGGCGAGCTTGCGGATCAGCGCGTAGATGTCGGCGCGCGCGCCGATGTCGACGCCGCGGGTGGGCTCGTCGAGCAGCAGCACGTCGGTGCCGTGCACGAGCCAGCGCGCGAGCATGATCTTCTGCTGGTTGCCGCCGGACAGCGTGCCGGTCACCCGGGCGGGGTCGGCGGGGCGCAGGTCGAGGGCCGCGATCTGCTCGGTCGTCGCCTCGGTCTCGCGGCGTTCGTTGAGGATGCCGCCCCGCGCCATGCGGGTGAAGCTCGAGAGTGTGACGTTGCGGAAGATCGGCTCCTCGAGGAGGAGGCCCTGCGACTTGCGCTCCTCGGGGGCCAGACCGACGCCCGCATCGACGGCGTCGCGGACGGAACCGGCGCGCAGCACACGCCCGGCGACGCTGACGCGCCCCGCGGTGCGCTTGCGAGCGCCGTAGACGGTCTCGAGGATCTCGGAGCGGCCCGAGCCGACAAGGCCCGCGAGTCCGACGATCTCCCCGGCACGCACGTCGAACGAGACGTCGGAGAAGACGCCGCGCAGGGCGAGACCCTCGACCTCGAGCACCGTCGCGGCGTCGGCGGGGAGCTCCTGCCGGGGCGGGAACACGTACTCGACCGCGCGGCCGGTCATGAGCTCGATGAGCTCGGGCGTCGGCGTGTCGGCGACCGGGAGGCCGGTGGCCATCGAGGCGCCGTCCTTGATGACGGTGATGCGATCGCCGACCTCGCGGATCTCTTCGAGTCGGTGCGAGATGTAGATGACCGCGATCCCTTGCGACGTGAGCTCTTCGATGACCCGGAAGAGGTTCTTGACCTCCTCGGAGTCGAGCACGGCACTCGGCTCGTCCATGACGATGAGCTTCGCGTCACGCGAGAGCGCGCGGGCGAGGCTCACGATCTGCTTGTGCGCGGCCGACAGTTCTCCGACCTCGCGGTTCGGGGGGATCTCGCCGTGGCCGAGGCGCTCGAGCAGTGCTCGGGTTGCGCGTGCGGCATGCCCGCGGCGCAGGAATCCTGCGACCGAGAGTTCGTGTCCGAGGAAGATGTTCTCGGCGACGGTCAGTCCGTCGACGACGTCGAGCTCCTGGTACATCGTCGCGATGCCGAGCGCGAGCGCGGCCGTGGGGGTCGGGATGACGACGGGCTCGCCCTGCCACAGGATCTCGCCCGAGTCGGGTTGATGCGCGCCCGCGAGGGTCTTGATGAGTGTCGACTTGCCCGCACCGTTCTGCCCGAGGACGCAGTGCACCTCCCCTGCGCGCACCTCGAGGTCGACTCCGCGCAGGGCGCGTACTCCGCCGAACGACTTCTCGATGCGGCGCATCGCCAGTAATGACGTGTTCCCGTCGCCTTTGACCATTCGGCGAAGATAACAGACGTTCGAGGGCCGTGGCCAGGAGTCGAAAGTTTTGGATGACTGATTTGGCGGCACTTACGACGAAACGCCGAAAGAAGTTGACGGATGCCCGGCGATCTATGTAGCGTGTCCGACGTCAGCGCCGACGGCAATCGCTGTGCTCCCTGCAGCGTCGGCGCGGTAACCAATTCTGCGCATCACACGACCTAGGAGGACGCGAATGCTCCGCGCATCGAAGCGCCGCACTCAGCTGCTCATCACCACCGGCGCCGCTCTGGCGATCGCCGGACTGATCACCGGCTGCACCGCCAGCACGGGCGGCGGCAACAACACCCCGACCAACAACACCGGCAACGACGAGTCGGGCGAGACGATCACGATCGGCTTCTCCGGCCCCGCCGCCGACCACGGCTGGCTCGGCGCCATCAACTCCGGCGCGATCGCCGAAGCCGAGAAGTACGACGACATCGAACTCATCGTCGCCGAGGGCACGAACGATGCGAACCTGCAGATCAGCCAGGTCGAGTCGTTCATCAGCCAGGGCGTCGACGCCATCGTGCTGCTGCCCACCGACGGCGCCGCGCTCACCGAGGTCGCGATCCAGGCGATGGAGGCCGGCATCCCGGTCATCAACGTCGACCGCGAGTTCTCGAGCACCTTCGCCGCGCGCACCACGATCCTCGGTGACAACTACGGCATGGGCGTGAGCGCCGGCACGTACATCTGCGAGGCGCTCGAAGGCAACTCCGACGCGGTCGTCGCGGAGATCGCCGGCATCGACTCGCTGCCGCTGACGCAGGACCGCTCGCGCGGCTTCGCCGACGCGCTCGAGGACTGCGGTCTCGAGGTCAGCGCCCGCGTGGCGGCCGACTTCACCGTGCAGGGCGGCGAGGCCGTGACCTCGCAGCTGCTCGCGTCGGAGCCGCAGATCGACGCGATCTGGAACCACGACGACGACCAGGGCCTCGGGGTCCTGGCCGCGATCGAGGCCGCCGGCCGCGACGAGTTCATCATGGTCGGTGGCGCGGGTTCGCGTAACGCCATGGAGCTCATCCAGTCGGGCGACAGCGTGCTGAAGGCGACGGTCATCTACCCGTCGACGCAGGCCGCTGACGGCATCCGTCTCGCCCGTCTCATCGCGCAGGGCAAGGCGCTCGCCGACCTCGTCGAGGTCGAGGTGCCGTCGCGTATCGTGCTCAACGCTCCGGTCGTGACGGCCGAGAACGTCGAGCAGTACCTGCCCACCGCGTTCGCGTCCTAACCGACCCGAGCCACCTCGCGGGGCGCGCGTCGTCGATTGGGTTCGACGCGCGCCTCGCGCGGGGTCTCCCGAGACCCCGGAATCGCCCACCAGACTTTCGAAGGACTTCAAGCGAATGGCACCGTTGCGCGTCGCGATGATCGGACACGGCTTCATGGGAGCCGCCCACTCGCAGGGCTGGCGCACAGCTCCCCGGTTCTTCGACCTCCCGCGTGATGTCGAGCTGACCGTCGTCGTCGGCCGTCGCGCCGAGGGCGCCGCAGCCGCCGCCGCGAAGTGGGGCTGGGCCGAGTCGAGCGACGACTGGCGCTCCGTGATCGCCCGTGACGACATCGACGTCGTCGACATCGTCACCCCCGGCGACTCGCACGCCGAGATCGCCATCGCCGCCCTCGAGGCCGGCAAGCACGTGCTCTGCGAGAAGCCTCTCGCCAACTCCGTCGCGGAGGCCGAGGCGATGACCGCGGCCGCCGACGCCGCCTTCGCGAAAGGCGTCGTCGCGATGGTGGGCTTCACCTACCGTCGTGTCCCCGCCGTCCAGCTCGCCCGTCAGCTCGTCATGAGCGGACGCATCGGCCGTATCCAGCAGGTGCGCGCCGCCTACCTGCAGGACTGGCTCTTCGATCCCGAGTCGCCGCTCACGTGGCGGCTCGACAAGGAGCTCGCCGGCTCCGGCTCCCTCGGCGACATCGGCGCGCATGCGATCGACCTCTCCGAGTTCGTCACCGGGATGAAGCTCGCCTCCGTCTCGGGAACCCTCGAGACGCTCGTGAAGGAGCGTCCCGTGCTCGCCGAGCAGTCGGGCCTCGGCGGCAAGGGCGGCACCGACCGCGGCCCCGTGACCGTCGACGACGTCGCGCTCATCGTCGGGCGCTACGATTCGGGCGTGCTCGGCACCTTCGAGGCGACGCGGTTCGCGACAGGTCGCAAGAACGCGCTGCGCCTCGAGGTCTCGGGCACGGGGGGCGCGATCGCGTTCGACCTCGAGGACATGAACTCGCTGCAGTTCTACGACGCCACCGCGCCCGAGGGCGAGCAGGGCTTCCGCCGCATCCAGGTGACCGAGCCCGTGCACCCGTACGTGGCCGCCTGGTGGCCCCCCGGGCACATCCTCGGCTACGAGCACGGCTTCAGCCACCAGGTCGTCGACTTCGTGCAGGCGATCGACGACGGCACGCAGCCCGAGCCGTCGTTCGCCGACGGCCTGCACGTGCAGCGCGCGCTCGCGGCCGTCGAGGCGTCCTCCGGTGCAGGCAGCGCCTGGACCACCGTCTGACCCACCTCTCTCGAAGGAGACCCCCATGGCGCGTCCGATCACCCTGTTCACCGGCCAGTGGGCCGACCTTCCTCTCGAGGAGGTCGCCAAGCTCGCCTCCGGCTGGGGTTACGACGGCCTCGAGCTCGCCTGCTGGGGCGACCACCTCGACCCGTGGCGCTGGGACGAGCCGGGCTACGCCGAGGGCAAGCTCGAGCTGCTCGAGAGGTACGGCCTCAAGGTGTACGCGATCTCGAACCACCTCAAGGGCCAGGCGGTCTGCGACGACCCGATCGACCAGCGACACCGCGACATCCTGAGCGACCGCGTGTGGGGCGACGGGGATGCCGAGGGCGTGCGCCAGCGTGCCGCCGAGGAGATGAAGCACACGGCGCGTCTCGCGGCGAAGCTCGGGGTCGACACCGTCATCGGGTTCACGGGCTCGTCGATCTGGAAGTACGTCGCGATGTTCCCCCCGGTCTCGCAGGAGGCGATCGACGCGGGCTACCAGGACTTCGCCGACCGCTGGAACCCGATCCTCGACGTGTTCGACGAGGTGGGCGTGCGCTTCGCGCACGAGGTGCACCCGAGCGAGATCGCCTACGACTACTGGACGACCGTGCGCACGCTCGAGGCGATCGGGCACCGCCCCGCGTTCGGCCTCAACTGGGACCCGTCGCACATGGTCTGGCAGGACCTCGACTCCGTCGGGTTCCTCCTCGACTTCGCCGACCGCATCTACCACGTCGACTGCAAGGACACCCGCAAGCGCATGACGAACGGCCGCAACGGTCGGCTCGGCTCGCACCTGGCGTGGGCCGACCCCAAGCGCGGCTGGGACTTCATCTCGACCGGCCACGGCGACGTGCCGTGGGAGGACGCGTTCCGGGCGCTCAACGCGATCGGCTACACGGGCCCGATCTCGGTCGAGTGGGAGGACGCCGGGATGGACCGGCTCGTCGGCGCCCCCGAGGCGCTCGAGTTCGTGCGGCGCCTCGCGTTCGACGCCCCCGATGCGGCGTTCGACGCGGCTTTCTCGACCAAGTGAACTACTCGACGGTCGAGTAGCGCCGCCGGCGCGTGTCGAGACCTGCCGCGGGTCTCGACACGCCGCTGCGCGGCTACTCGACCACCGAGTGCTCAGGCGGCGCCCGCCACCATCGCCTCGACCCGGTCGGGTGACAGGGCGTGGTGGATGGCCAGCATGCAGGCGCCGAGCACGCCGGCATCCGCTCCGACCCGCGACTGGGTGATCTGCAGGTGCTCCGTGGCGAGCGGCATCGAGCGCGTGTAGACGACTTCGCGCACCCCGGCGATGAGGTGCTCGCCGGCCTGAGCGAGTGCGCCGCCGATGACGATCGCGGACGGATTGATCAGCGAGACGCACGTCGTGAGCACTTCACCGATGTCGCGGCCCGCTTGGCGGACGGCCTGGATCGCCTCGAGGTCGCCCTTCTTGACGAGCTCGACGACATCCTGGCTGCCGTGCGGCTCGCGACCGCCGGTGCTCAGCTCGCGGGCGAGCGCGCGGCCGGACGCGAGGGCTTCGAGGCAGCCGCGGTTGCCGCAGTGGCAGGGCACGTCTTTGCCGCGGGCGACGTAGACGTGCCCGATGTCGCCCGCGGTGCCTTGCGCCCCGCGTTGCAGGATCCCGCCGGAGATGACGCCCGAGCCGATGCCGGTGGCGACTTTGACGAAGATCAGGTGGTTGGCATCCGGCCACGCCAGCTCCCGCTCGCCGAGCGCCATGATGTTGACGTCGTTGTCGACGAGCACGGGGACGTCGAACGACTCCCGCAGGCGACCAGGGACGTCGTAGCGGTCCCAACCCGGCATGATCGGCGGGTTCGTGGGGCGACCCGTCGAATGCTCCACCGGACCGGGGACGCCGATCCCCACCGCGAGGAGGTCGGTGCGGCTGCGCCCGGTGCGGGCGAGCAGGTCGCCCGCGGTCGCCTCCACCCAGCTGAGCACCCGCTCGGGGCCGTCGGCGACGGGGATCGACTCCGCCGTCTCGGCGAGGATGCGTCCGGTGAGGTCGCTGACCGCGGCGCGCACGTGTGAGGCGCCGACGTCGACACCGAGAACGACACGACCGGATGCCGCGAGTGCGAACTGCGCCGACGGCCGACCGCCGGTGGAGACGGCATCGCCGATCGCGCCGACGAGCCCGAGTCGCATGAGGGCGTCGATGCGCAGACCGATCGTGGAGCGCGCGAGCCCGGTGATCGCGGCGAGTTCGGTACGGGTGCGCGGCTTCCCGTCACGGAGGATCTGGAACAGATCGCTCGTGGCGGACGAGCCGAGCGGATTGACGTGGGTGAACCCGTCGGGACTTTCGTCGTTCACTGTGACATCTAAGCAGCATCGCCGTCCGAAGTGGGGCCGCCCTAGGCTCTTCGCATGTCCCCGGCACCTCTCTCGCGCGCCGAACTCGAGGCCATCCGCTCCGGTTATGCGTTCGAGGCCCCCGCGCTCGAGGTGGGTGCCGTCGTGAACGGCGACGTCCTCGCCGACGTGCCGGTGCGCATCCCGATCGCGATGGTCAACCGCCACGGCCTCGTCGCCGGTGCGACCGGCACGGGCAAGACGAAGACGCTGCAGGTGCTCGCGGAGCAACTCTCCGCCGCCGGAGTGCCGGTCTTCGCGGCGGACATCAAGGGCGATCTCTCCGGCATCGCGACCGAGGGTGTTCCGAGCGAGCGACTGCTGGCCCGCACGCGAGGTCTCGGCCAGGACTGGACGCCCGCCGCCTCGCCCACCGAGTACTTCACGTTGGGCGGGATGGGAACCGGCGTGCCGATCCGCGCGAGCGTGCAGCGCTTCGGGCCGCTCCTGCTGTCGAAGGTGCTCGGGCTCAACGACACCCAGGAGTCGAGCCTCGGCCTCGTCTTCCACTACGCGAAGCGCGCCGAGTTGCCGCTCGTCGACCTCGGCGACCTGCGCAGCGTGCTCACGCACCTCGTGTCGGCGGAGGGCAAGGGCGAGCTGGCCGAACTCGGCGGCCTCTCGAAGGCGACCGCGGGAGTCATCCTGCGCGAGCTCATCAACTTCGCCGACGAAGGCGCCGACGCCTTCTTCGGGGAGCCCGCGGTCGATGTCGCCGACTTCCTCCGCACCGCTCCCGACGGCCGCGGCATCGTGAGCCTCCTCGGCGTGCCCGGTGTGCAGGACAAGCCCGCGCTCTTCTCGACCTTCCTCATGTGGCTGCTCTCCGAGCTGTACGCCGCGCTGCCCGAGGCGGGCGACTTGCCGAAACCGAAGCTCGTGTTCTTCTTCGACGAGGCGCACCTGCTGTTCCGTGACGCCTCGAAGGACTTCCTCGCCGTGGTGACCCAGACCGTGCGGCTCATCCGCTCGAAGGGCGTCGGCATCTTCTTCGTCACGCAGACCCCGAAGGACGTGCCGGGCGACGTGCTCGCGCAGCTCGGCAGCCGCGTGCAGCACCAGCTCCGGGCGCACACCCCCGACGACGCGAAGGCGCTCAAGGCGACGGTCTCGACCTACCCGCGGTCGGGCTACGACCTCGCGGAGGTGCTCACGACCCTCGCGACCGGCGAGGCGATCGTGACCGTCATGAACGAGGAGGGCGCGCCGTCACCGGTCGCCTGGACGCGGCTGCGCGCCCCGCGCGGGTCGATGTCGCCGACGCCGCCCGAGGCGATGGCGGCGATCGTCGCCGCCTCGCCTCTGCTCGCCCGCTACGGCACTCCCGCCGATCCGCCGTCGGCGCAGGACCTGCTCGCCGCGCAGAGGCGCGACCGCGACCGCGACGCCGAACCCGTCGCGCCGCGACGTGAGAGCGCGCCCCCTGCCGCGCGGAAGGAGCGGGGCGCCGATGCCGCCAGCTCGCCTCCGGCCGCCAAGATCCCGGCCGCCCCGCGGCGTCGCGCACCGAAGCGGAACCTGCTGCGGCGACTGCGCGACGCCCTGTTCGGCCAGGCGCGCTGACCGGGGTCAGGCCATGATCGGCATGCCGAAGAGCGTCATGATGCCCACGGTGATGCCGACGGCCGCGGCGAGCACGAGCGCGAGGAGCGCGGCGACGAGCCACGGCCGGTTCTCGAACCAGTACGCGCTGCCCGGGTAGTTCTCGAAGAACTCCGACACGGGGAGGGGTTCGGGCGCCACCGTGACGTGCACGGGCAGTGCCGCGGCGATCTTCTCGAGGTCGCCGGCGTGCCAGAAGGTGCCGCGCAACCGGAACAGCCGCGCCCCCTCGGCGTCGCGCACGAGCAGTTGCGGCACGGTCTCGGTGGACTGACCGAGGTAGACGGGCACGAGGTCGACCTTCGCGATGCGGTCGAGCGGAATCCGTTCCATCGGGCTGAAGATGCCGCGCCCGCGCAGCTCCCCGTCGGCGATGACGGTGTCGACGGTGAGCTGCCGGAACAGCAGTGCGAGCGAGGCGACCACGACGATCACCTGCGCGAGCACGACCCAGCCGCCCTGGCCCCGCGGGATGGCGAACCAGTAGAGCACTCCCGAGATGGGGACGAGCACGACCACGATCGACACGAGGGCCGAGACGAGCAGTGACCGGCGCGGCACGATGCGCACGGCGGGCTCGCTCACGTGGGTGACTCCCCCCTGGTCGAAGTCCCGCCGCGGGAGCGGCGGGTCGGCGGATGCGGGTGGTGCGGGTGCGGCGTTGCGGGTGGCGAAGCGGGGTTCTCGGCGGAGGATGGGGGATTCGAACTCCCGGAAGCGCAGTGCTTTCACCCGACCGGTTACTTCTTCTCGCGGAGGATGGGGGATTCGAACCCCCGAGGGCTTTCACCCAACACGCTTTCCAAGCGTGCGCCATAGGCCACTAGGCGAATCCTCCTGAGGACCCTCCGCGCACCCGTCAGAGCCCGGTTACCCTTGCTACGTTTCCGTCC